>JAWVYW010000079.1:0-16418 GCA_033722535.1 Promineifilaceae bacterium (SeqCode) | reverse complement strand
TGTCGTCGCGCAGGATCGCGCCCTCGGGGACGCCGGAAGGAGGGGGCGGGGTGAGCGTCAGCACGTTTTCCGTAAATCCCACAATAAGGCGCTGCCCGATGCGGAGGAAGCTCTCGCCGTCGAGATCGTTATAGGTATAAAGTGTCTGTAGATCGATCCCAAAGCGTTCCGCAATGCCCAGCGGTGTGTCGCCGCTCCGCACCTCATAGATGATCCGCCCCTCCGCGTCGGGGGTTGGTGTGGGAGGTGGGGTGGCGGTGCTGGCCTGGGCGCTACCGATCGCCGCGCGCCCGAAAGAGGGCACCAGAGCGGGTGCGGGAGGCACCAGCCGTAGCGGCCTCTGTGCAGCAGCCACCTGCGTCCGCTGTTGCACGTCGAGTAGGGTAACAAGCAGAAGCAGGATCAGGAGAATCATGCGCGCACGACCGTCCATAGAAGTTAGTGTCACCGTGCCGCGCTGCCCTATCAAATCACTCTAAACCCGGCCCCATGTAGCGGTACTGGAGGGTCGGCGCGGCGAAGACGTTTACAGTCTCGATCAGGCGGTCGGCTTCGGTGCGTGTCAGCTGGCCGAGAAAGCTGCTGAAAAGCATCCCGAAACTGGGAATGCGCTCGTACTCGACGATGCGGGGCTTACCCTCGATGCCGCCGAGCTCGGCGGCGATCTCGATTGCTTCATCTAGGTTACCCAGCTCGTCTACGAGCCCAAGCGCCAGCGCCTGCCGCCCGCTGTAGATCCTGCCGTCAGCCAGCTCTCGAACCTCTGCTTCGTCCAGCTCCGCGCGCCCGGCGGCGATAATCTCCACAAACCGCTCAAAACTTTCCTCGACCAGAGAGGCGAAGATCGCGACTTCTTCCTCCGTCGGATCCTCCCAGAGGCTGCCAAGATCTTTGTTCGGCCCACTCGCGATCGTCATCACGTCCACCCCCAGCTCGTCCAGAAGCTCTTCGACATTGAAAAGCGTGTAGATGACACCGATACTGCCGGTGATCGTATCTGGCCGGGCGACGATGACGTCGGCCGGGGCGCTGATATAGTAGCCGCCGGAAGCGGCGGTGGCGCCCATACTTACGACGACCGGTTTCTCCAACTCGACGATCGCTTCATAGATCTGGGCTGAACCGGTCACCGTGCCGCCGGGACTGTCTACCCGAAGGACGATGGCCTGGACTGTGGGATCAGCCGCTGCGCGCTCCAGCTCCTCGATGATGACACCGCTGGCGGCACCCGCCGTCGGGTCGTCGTCGGCTACGATGATTCCCTCCACGCGGATGATTGCCACCGCAGGGCCGATGCCGCCGAACGAATCGCCGCCCGCGAGGACCGCTGCCAGGCTGAAGAAGGAAAAGCCGCTCAACACTACGCAGCTGAAGGCCGGCAAAAGAACTCCGAGCACGATCCCCAACAGCACCCACCACGCACTGCGGCTGCTGCGTGCCCCGGCCGAAGGACCGGTTGCTGCCTCTCGCTCCGCTTCCTGTTCCATCACGAAAACTCCTTGCTAGCTGTTCGTCGTTGTGCGGAATTATAACCGCTTTATGAGTGGGCAGACAGTGCTGCTTTTCCAGTAATTGAAAATCGTGCGAATTATGCTATTATGGAGAGCTGTTGCACAGCAACTGATCGCTGCTTTCCGCTCCCGGCCTGAACGGGGGCAAACACTCGCCCGAGTAATTCCGAGGAAAGGAGGTACATGCAACATGCGCGAGTACGAAGTTACCGTTATTCTGAAAAATGATCTGGACGATGAGTCGCGCAACGCGCTGATTGAGCGTGTTGCCGGCTGGCTGACCCCTGAGGGTGATGAGGCGGCTGCGCCCGAGATCAACCACTGGGGCCGCCGGTCGTTGGCTTACGAAATCAAGGGCGCCCGGGAAGGGTACTATGTGCTCTACCAGGCGCAGCTCGATCCTGCTGCCCTGCAGACTGTCGAACAGGATATCCAGTATCAGGACGATATCCTTCGCCACCTGGTCGTCGTACAAGAAGAGAGTACCGAGCAAGCCTGATCACTTTGAGCAGCCTGGGCGATCGCTTAGGCTGCAGTGAATTGGACTGGTCTGCACCCGAGGGTGGGGGGCTTGTTACTCTGCCTGCTGCAACCGCTCGATGAGAGAAGCGATCAACTTTAGTTAAAGAGACAATGACGGGCGACACGGTGCGCCTGCAAGTAGCAGACGTAGCCTGCGTTTTGCAGCAGCAATCGATGAGCAGTGTGACAAGAGAGTGAACGTTGTTTAGTTAGTGTAAGTGGATAAAAAGTGGAGGTAAAAAATGGCCCGAGGCCGTTACCGCCGGCGGCGCCGCTACTGCGACTTTTGCGCAGCCGACAGCGACACAATTGATTATAAAGATGCAGATACTCTGCGTCGTTACATCACCGAACATGGGCGAATCCGCCCCCGCCGTCAGACAGGTACCTGCGCCCGCCATCAGCGCAAGCTGGCGCAGGCGATCAAGCGGGCGCGCCACCTGGCGTTGCTCCCGTTTGTGACCGACTGAGCGCGCCAACGCGGACATAAGATACGGTTATGGTCGAAAAGGAAAACGAACCGGCAAATGGTGAGCGACGTCGTTCGCGGAAGGAGATCCTCCGCCAACGGAAGTATGAGCGTCAGACACGACAGGTGCGACTGTTCGTCGCCGGCATCGTCGGCCTTGTGCTGCTGATCGTCCTCGTGGCGGTGGTCAACGAGTTCATCCTGCGGCCCGCACAGCCGGTCGCTGAGGTGAACGACGAAGAGATCAGCCTCTCATCTTGGCAGGATCGGGTTCGCTACCGGCGGGCGCAGACGATCATTCAGCTCGAGGAGCAGCTGGAGGCCTTCCAGGGCGACGTGGGGTTGGTACAGCAGATCAGTGGCCAGCAGATTGTGCAGTTAGCCCAACAGCCGGAGCAGCTCGCCGAGCTGGTACTGGAGCAGATGATCGCCGAAGTGCTGTTGCAACAGGCAGCAGAAGAGCGCGGCCTTGAAGTGACGGACGAAGAGGTGGAGGCGCGTATTGCGGAGCAGTACAACTTCTTTGGCGGCGAGTCGCCGACGCCTGTTCCGTCGCCTACGCAGCTCCTCAATCCAACACCCTCGCTTACGCCGATTCCAACAGAAGCGATCACCGAGGTGCTGCCGACGAACACGCCGGCACCGACCCTGCCCCCTGCGCCGACGGGCACTCCGCTCCCCACGGCGACGCCGGTCACCGAAGAGGTTTTTTTGGAAGAGTACGGCGATTTTCTCGAGCGTCTGGAGGGTCTGGGCGTTGAAGAGGAGGGCTTTCTGGAGGCGGTCCGGGCCCAGCTAGTCATCGAAGAGCTGGGCGACTATCTGGCAGAGGAGACTGATCTCTCACGGGAAGCGGAACATGCAAGCGTGTTCGTGCTTTCCTTCGGCACCGCAGAAGGAGCGGGAGCGGCCCTGGAAGCGGTCGAGGACGAGGGCTTTCTTGAAGTCTGGAATACGATCCGCAGCAGCGCGGCTGCCGAGCCGGCGCTTGCCGCAGATGCCAGTGCTACAGAAATTCTCTTCCGCACGGAAGAGCAAATCGCCGCCCAGCTGAGTCCCGCCGTCGCCGAAGCGGCCTTTGAGCTGCCTCTCGGCGAGCCGAGCGATGTGATCGCTCCCGATCCGACGGCCGGCGAAGAGGCGCCCGCGCCAAGTCAGCGCTACTATCTCGTCCAGGTAAGTGGGCGCGAGATGCGCGAGCTGCCGCCGAACGTCTACGAAAGCCAGCAGCAGGAACTGGTTGTGGAGTTGCTTGAAGAGCTGGAGGCCGAGGCGGACATCGAGCGCTTCGCGATCTGGCAGGCGCGCGTACCCACACAGCCGGCACTGGACCCAGCGTTCCTCGTTCCCCCGACCCCGGCGCCCGAACAACCGCCGGTGGAGCTGGAACCGGAACCGTAAGGGACGATAGCGCTTCGTCTGCCTGAAGCGTAGAGCCCGCTCGCAGTAAGATCGCGAGCGGGCTCTTTCTATTTTATGAACGGCCGTCTCAGGCGAGGGATGGCTCCTGCTGGTTGACGTACTCTTCCGGCCGAATCGAAAGCACCTGGCTCGCGCTATCACTCCCCATACTGATGCCGTAAACATTTTGTGCTGCTTCCACAGTTCCCCGATTGTGGGTGATGACGATGAACTGCGAGCCCTCGGCAAGCTCGCGGAGCAACTCGCGGAAGCGCGCGATATTCGCCTCGTCGAGCATGGCATCCACCTCGTCCAGGACACAGAAGGGTGGGGGCGCTACCGTGAGGAGCGCGAAAATAAGAGCCGCAGCGGTTAGTGAACGCTCGCCGCCAGAGAGCAGCGCGAGCCGCTGCTGCCGTCGGCCCGGCAGGCGGGCGATGATGTCCACGCCGCTGATGGTCAGATCGTCCGGCTCGGTCAGAATAAGGCGGGCGGAGCCGCCGCCAAAGAGGCGGGTAAACATCTCGCTGAAGATATCATCCACTTCTTCGACGGTAGCCGCAAAAGCGCGAGATGTGAGTTCGTCCAGCTCGTCAATCACCTCGCGCAGGCGCGCCTCCGTCTGGCGCAAATCGTTCACCTGCTGGCTCAGAAACTCGTAACGCTCCTGGGTCGCCTCGTATTCGGCCGGCGCATCTGGATTAACAGCGCCGATTCGATTCAGCTGGGCCCGCAAGGCGCGAACCGTCTCTTCGAGATCGGGCGGCAGTTCTTCCACGTCAGGCAGCTTTTCCACGACCTCGCTCAGCGGAAGCGGCGTCTGTCCCCCTTGCTCTTCGTCGAAGTCGAGCGCCACCAGCCCGAGATCGGCTCCAATTCGCTCCTTTAACCCTTCGAGCGCGTTTTCATGCTGGCTCTGTGCGACCCGCATCTCCATGTAGTGCGTCTCCAGGTCGTGCGCCTGGCGCTGTGCACGAGCGGCTTCCGCTTCGGCTGCCTCCACTTGGGTCTGTTCTGCTTCGCGCTGTTTGTGAAGGGGCGTGAGCGATCCGTCCAGCCTCTGTATCTCCGCGACTGTCGTTTCGAGCGCGGTGCGGGCGTCAGCGAGTTCCAGCTGCTTTTGCTCGCGCGCCAGCGTCTCGCGCCGCTCCTGCTGTCGCCGGAGCTGCCCTTCTATCTGGTGGAGTGTCGCCCGGCGACTTTCCACCACCGCTTCGCGGCCCGCGACGATTGTGCGCGCCGTTTGCACCTCCTGTTTAAGATCGCGCCGTTGCTGTTCTACTTCGGCGATGGGCATGGCCGCCAGCCGCTTACGTGCTTCGGCAAGGGCACTTTCGATCCGAGTGGTCTCTGTCTCGCCAGACGTGATTTCCTGTTCGGCCCGTTCGATTCGCTGCGCGAGCTGTTGCATCTCTGCCTCTGCCGCCGTACGCTGGCGCAGGATGAAGTCTCGTTGCTGGCGAGCGCGGTCGAGATCGCGTTCGACGCGCGCAAGGCGCTGATCCGCCTCCTGCGCCAGGCGACCCAGGCGACGCTCTTCCTTTTCGATATCGTTATAGGTGTTCTGCGCCGCGGCGACCACCTGCTGTTGCTTCTCACTCGCGGCCTGCGCCTCCGCCACACTCTTTCTTTGCCGATCTAGTGCCTTCACCGCGTCACGCCACGCCTCTTCGCGAGCCAGAACACTTTCGCGGGGATCTTGCTTGCCGACCTCCACCAGACCTCCGCCATGGACGATAAAGCCGTCGGGCGTCACAGCCATGTAGCCGGGGGGAAGTTGGCGTCCGAGTTTGTAGGCGGCTTCCTCGCGCTCCACCAGTAATATCCGCCCGAGCAGCAACGCGGCTGCACGCTCTACCTCTCCCGTACGCTCGATCATTTTGTCCGCCCAGCCGATAATCTCCGCGTGCTTAGGGGTGCTGGGGCGTCTGGTCTGGCGAATGTCATCGAGCGCCAGCGCCAGGATCGCTTCTTTGTCTCCATTCGTCGTGAGAAGTTGGCGCAGCGTCCCGTAGTCGGGGAGAATAAGCGCCTTCAGGCGCGCGCCCAGAGCCGCTTCGAGCGCACGCTGGTACGCAGCGGGAATGCGGATCAGGCTGGCTACCTGCCCGATCAGGCGTATGTCCTCCCGGACGTGCACCTCCCGGTGCCGCATCTGATCAAGCAGATCGCAGCGCGCTTCGAAGCGCGCCACCTCTTTGTTGAGCTGATTGAGCCTCTGGGCGAGTTCGCCCTGCTTTTGACGGCTCTGCTTCAGTTCGCGGTGGGCCTGCTGTTGGACCTGTTGCAGCTCCCGCCGCTTTTCTCTTAGCTCGTCCCGCGTGCCTTGCGCCGCAGAGACCGCCGTTTGCAGCTTTTCAATGGCCTGTTCGGCTTTCAGTAGCTGAGTTGCGTCCTGCGGCTTTTGCTGTCGATCCTGCAGCCGCTCTCGCAGCTGGGAAAGTTGCCCTTCTGCCTGGGCCAGCCCTTTCCGAGCCTGCTGCTGCTCCCTTTCCAGGCGCGCAATCGACGTGCGCCAGCGGTCGAACTCCTTCTGCCGGGCTTCAAAGCCGCGATTAAAATCGGTCAGCGCCTGCTGCTGCGACTGCAGCGCCGTCTGGGCCACTTCGAGCTGCGCGAGCGCGGCGTCGAGCTCCTGGCGGGCAGCCGCCTGCTGCTCCTGCAGCCGGGGCAGCTCAACCATTGTCTCCGCGAGCTGCCGTTCCAGAAAGCTCTGTCGCTCACCGAGCACCGCGACCTGGCGCCGGAGCTGTTCGCGTTGCTCACGCAGCCGTTCGCGCTCCTCTCGCTTCGCATCGATCTGCCGCTGGAGCCGCCCGATCTCGCGCCGGTGTTCTTCGACCTGCTCACGGCTATCGGCGAGTTGCTGCCGGCTGGTCTTCCACTTTGTTTCCGCGCTCTCAGCCGCTTCGCGGCCGGCGCGCACGGCTCGCTTCTTTTCCGTCCACTGATAGCTGTACCAGATGCGGAGGTGACGCCGGAGATCGCTCTGAACCTGTTCAAAATCGCGGGCGCGATTGGCCTGTCGCTTAAGTCCCCCAAGGCGGGGGCGGATCTCTGCCAGGATATCCTGTACGCGTTCCAGATTGCGCTCTGTCTCCTGTAATTGGCGCAGCGTCGTCGCCCGCTGAGCCTGGTAGTGGCTGATGCCCGCCGCCTCTTCGAAGAGAGCACGGCGCTCCTCGGCACGCAGCGAAAGCGCCTGGTCGATCAGTCCCTGACCGATAATCGTGTAGGTACGTTCTGCTAATCCGCTCGTCGCCAGAAGCTCCTGTACATCGCGGAGACGTACCTTTTGCCCGTTGATCAGGTAGTCGTTCTCGCCGGAGCGGTACGCGCGACGGCCGATTTCCACCTCCGTAAAGTCGATCGGCAGCCAGCCGTCGCTGTTGTCGAGCGTTAGGATCACCTGGGCCATTCCTGCGCGCGCACGGCTCTGGCTCCCGGCAAAGATCATATCCGTCGTTCGCTTGCCGCGCAGCGTGCTGTAGCTCTGCTCGCCCAACACCCAGCGGATGGCATCGGCTACGTTGCTCTTCCCGCTCCCGTTCGGCCCCACGATCGCCGTGATCCCTTCGCTGAAGTCAAAGGATGTTTTGCTGGCGAACGTCTTGTACCCTTGAAGATCCAGTTGTTTAAGCTTCATCATAGATAGGCCCTTATACGGTCCGGTGGCCGGCCCCGGACTCGGGCCTCTCAGTAAGCAGGGCAAGGGCGTGGGGCAGGACTGGCAGCAGGACCATCATATTCTCGCGCACCGCGCGGGGGCTACCCGGCAGATTGATGATCAGGCAGCGCTCCCGAATACCGGCGACGGCGCGCGACAGCATGGCATGCCGCGTGATGCGGAGACTTTCGGCGCGGAGCGCCTCCGCAATTCCGGGCGCCTCGCGCTCGATCACCGCTTTTGTCGCTTCCGGGGTGACGTCGCGGGGGGCGAAGCCGGTACCGCCCGTGGTCAGAATCAGCTGCACGTCCGCCTCAGTCGACCAGCGAAGCAGCGTCGAGACGATCGTCTCGTAGTCGTCCGCAATGACGCTCTGCTCTGTTACGTTCCAGCCGGTTTGTTGGGTGACGATTCCCCGCAGCACAGGGCCGCTCCGATCCTCATACTCCCCGCGCGCGCTGCGGTCGCTGATCGTCAGGATGCCAACGTTCATCGTATGCGGCTCTGAACAGTGAGCGCGGGTTGACGATCACTCACCGCTTCCCATTCTCCGCCTGCTCGATCAACGCCATCCAATCCTCGTTGAGGCCGCTGTCGGTGACGCCGTAGAAGACACGAATGTCGCCGTCCGACCGCATAGCGAGGTCATACCACACATGTTTGTCGCGCGAGCGCTTGTCGAGAAGCGCGATGTTGCCGATCCAGTCAATATCCTGGTCTTGCGGCGGGTTCTCTTCTATCTGGGTGATGGCGTAGTGCCAAAGCTTCCGTGCCGAGCTGCGCGTCACGTTTTTGATCTGGTTTCCGTTACGTAGATCCTGTACCGTGTGGTAAATGGTGCCGCTTCGCTCTTTGCTCTCCACAATCTCAACCCCGGTACTGGGCGGCGTGGTCGGTTGCGACCGTTGTTTCTTTTCGCCTCCGACAGCGGGTGGAACTGGCGGCGTGAAGCGGACCGTCGCGCTCGTGTCGGTTTCGTCCTCGCTCTGGTTGCGGCGCCCACGCTCGACCAGACGTACAATCTCGTCGCGCACGGCCATATTCGTCTCCGTATCATCACGCACGTAAAAGCGGTTGTCGTCCAGTGCATAGGGAGGCTCCGCGCCCGGTTGCACGGTGACGCGCACGATGTTCTTCCCCTGGCTGATCAGCTGGTCGATATCTACCTCGGGCGCCGGACTGAACCGGCGCGTGACGGTACTCTCCAGCCGTTCCGCAGACTGGCGCGGATTGTGCACGCCGACGGGCGTCTCTTTGGGGTTCGGGGAGGCGCCAATGTAGATAGTGCCCCCAGTGGTGTTGGCCATGGCACAGATATCTTCGAGAATGCGATTGAAGTATCCGCCTTTCTGCACCATCTTCTCGTGGAATGACTGGACGATTGATTCCCCTTCCTCACGTGCTGCCTGCACGAAGTCCACCGGCTTCGCTTTGCCGCGATAGGGTCGCGTGAGGGAAAAATCATTCCCTTCCAGAACCTCCTTCAGCGCCTCGAAGCTCACCTCACTCAGCAGAATCTCAGTGATGCGATCCCCCACCCCCAGTACCTTGGGATCATCCGGATCGTAGATCAAACGGTGGGCATCCGATCCCTGAATGCAGCGCATGGGGCGCGGATATTCCGGCTTCGAACCGTCGAAGAAACGACGCGTGCTGTAGCGTCCCCTTTTCTCCAGATCGGTTACCTCCAACGCGTGTAGATGTGGATCCTGAGTGTAGGCAATCCGTGTCTGGCCTCCGAAATCGAAACCGCGCATCGCGACGCCGTTGCCGGAGTTGGCGTGAGCGGCAAGTACAATCCCGCCAGCCTCGTTAATGACGCGGTAGGCAGTCAAAACGTCGGACGTCGCACCCACGGTCGCACTCCCCTTCTTGATCAGCTCTGGTGGCACATTCAGTGTCAGCAGTAGATGTTCTAGAAAGGCGATAGAGGTGTCGGGCGGAAAGATGCCCAAAATGTGAAAGCCAAACGTTGCCGTAAATTCAAAACCCGGCAGCACCAAGATCTTGTGCAAGAGGCGACGGTACTCGTCCAGTCGCCGCTGCTCATCCGGTGCAATCCGATCTAGCTGTTCGAGCAAGCTGAGCTGCTCGACCGTCTTGTTCATCGTCGCGTAGCCCGCCACCGTGTTGTGATCTGTAAATGCAATAATGTCCAGACCACGCAGCTCCGCCTGCCGCAAAATATCCAGATAACTGATATTGGGGTCGTGAAAATCACTCGACCCCGGTGTGTGCAGATGCAGATCCATCAGGCGCCACTCGCGTGAGCCTGAGCCTTTTCTGCTCCTGCGTCTACTCGATCTAGCCACAACTGTTCTCCTTGAAAATAACTAAACAACCCTTCCCGCATTCGCCTGCCGCATCACGAGCGCGTGCTCTCCCGGTCTGTTCCGACCAACCGGTGAATTTGCTCCATCAGCTTGTGTGGCGAGTACGGTTTCAACATAAAAATATCGGCTCCGGCGTCGATGGCCGCCCCTTTCAGCCGCTCATCACCAGAAACTACCACGAGCGGAATGGTTGGATCGACTCCCGCTTCCCCGTTCCGCACCGTGCGCACCAGATCCAGCCCACTTCTCTGGCCTGCCAGATGACAATCGATGAGGAAGGCGGCTGTGTCTGGCGGCATCACTGCCAAGCCTCTTTCTCCGTCGTCGCTGACGAGGACGTCGAAGCCCTCCATTTCGAGCAGCATGCGGAGAAGGTTGGAAGTGGAAACATCGTCATCGACAACGATAACCGTTCTCATCTCACCCTACCACTTGCACCTGAGGCACCGGCTCTGCTTCTTGATATAACAAAGTCGCTGACGCTACTGCCAGCGACTTAGCTTCGCTCTGCGATGCGCCCCGGCTCCTACCCGGTAAACGACCCACCTGAGGCAAGAAGCCGTGATAGTGCTGGCTCGCCTCCGGACGCTCGCCCGCTCCCCTACTTATCGCCAAGGGCGGCAATGCCCCGCATGATGCCGACAATACCAATAACCGATTTTACGGCATCCCCGGTAGAGATCTCCGGCGGGCCCTGTTGACCGCTCTCTTCCGCCGTCCGCGCCAGCAGGTACGCGGTACCGATTCCCACGAGTGCGCCGACACCTGCGCCCACAACGTAAAGCTTTGTTTTCCAACTATTTTCCGACATACCTGTCTATCTCCCTTGAAACCATTTTCCGAAGTTCGACCAGTAGGGTGCGTACGAAAGCGGCGACAGCGTAAGCCGTGATGACCGGATTGGCGATGGCTGGGAGAATCGTCGTCTCCAGCTGTGCTTTCACACGCGTAATTATGTTTTCAATGCGCCACGTGAGTGGCAGCTGTTCCACGTCGGCAGGTAGCTCACGCTTCTGTCGACGCCGATAGATGAAAAAGCCAGTTACTGCCAGCGGCGGTACAGCACACAGCAGCACCGTCGGCAGTAAAAAGAGAATGGCGATTGCGTCGGCGATGCCAGAGAGAATCCTGCGATACGCAACCTCATTCTCGACCCCTACAATCAGCCATAGCAGGATGACCACCGCCACCAGCCACAGCAGCGTAACGACGACGACCGGCGCGTAAATATAGCGGTTGCGAAAACGCTTCCGCTGCTCCAGTCGTTCAAGTTGCTCTGGGGTGGGAGTGACCACCGTCGGTGGAGGTGTATGTGAGAATCGCTCGATCGCCATAACATTCTTATTGTATCATAGATGTTCTGGATTGCTAACGCGCGTGAAGGGCGGCTATCGCGTCGATCCTCGGAGAAGAATCTCGAAGCTGTAGGTCAGGTTTGCGACGCCGCGGATTGTGGCGGCGACAGAGCAATATTTTTCCTGCGATAGCTCAATCGCCCGCTCCACTTTACGCGGGTCCAGATCGTATCCTTCCAGCACATAGTGCTGGTGGATTTCGGTAAAGGCGTAAGGCGGATCGGGTAGTTGCTTACCGTGCACTTCCACGTACAGGTCGTGCAGATCTTGCCGCTGTCGCTCCAGAATCATTACCACGTCGTAAGAGGAGCAGGAGGCGAGGCTCAGGAGGAGGAGGTCGGACGGCTTGATGGCCTTCCACTCCTGCCACTCGGGCCCCTCGCCGGGCCATGAGCCGGCGAGCAGGACGTGGCCAAAACTGTCCCGTCCAATAAACATTCGGCTTCCCTGCCCCGACCACTTGAGGGCAATCGTACTCATCAGGCCGTTCCTTTTTTCAATTCTACTGACCGGCTATTCGGTGTCTGTTTACAGTTGCTCGGAGAGGCTGTAGGTCAGGTGGCGCCAGAAATTCAGGATGGAACGCGGCACGCGCCCGGCCGGTTCTCCACTAGCAGGCCATTCTCGTCGAAGCAGCGACAGTAGGTGACGCTCTGGCCTTCGCCCTCCCACATGAGATAGGCGAGCGACGTTTGGGCACAGCCAGGAGGCTCCTGTACCGGGCGCGTCCACTCAATACCCACACCCCGCGCGCCACGCTCCTGAACCAGGAACAGGCGCACATGATTTCCCGGTACGTCGCCCACCTGGATCTGCCCCTGTGTGGCGAGGACGACGGCCACTAAGGGAAAAGCCATGATCAGCAGCCAGAGCGCCAGAAGAAAGAGCGTGATTCCCCGCCGCAGCCAACGTCTCATTTTCGGTCGGATGAGGGCCGGGTGTGCAGCGAGATGGTGAAGCTGCACAGCCGGCCCTAGGGCTACCTACACCTGAAGGACCACGTCGCGTAGCGCTTCGACGTACATCTTGTTCGTGTACTCCTTCAGCATGCGGCGTGTCCCGAACTGCGGCGCACAGGAGCGGATCGATTCGCGCATAATTTCAACCCATCCGCGAGGGATGTCGTCGCGATCGCGGTCATAAAAGAGCGGCACGATTTCCTCCTCCAGCAGGCTGTAGATGGCGTTGGCGTCTGCCCAGTCCTGCGCCTCCTCGTCCCGCTGCATGTCACTGCTGATGGCCCAGCCGTTGGCGCCGTTGTAGCCTTCGACCCACCAGCCGTCGAGCACGCTGAGATTCGGGATACCATTAACAGCTGCCTTCATCCCGCTGGTGCCGCTGGCCTCGCGCGGGCGGCGTGGGTTATTCAGCCACAGATCGACGCCCTGCACCAGATAGCGGGCCATGTGCATGTCGTAATCCTCGACAAAGGCTACACGGCCGCCCATCTCGTGATGCTTGGCGTGGGTGTATATGTTCTGGATCAGCATCTTGCCGGGATCGTCGGCCGGATGGGCCTTACCGGCAAAGATCAGCTGCACCGGTCGGTGAGTATCCAGCAGGATGTTACGCAAGCGGTCTAGGTCTCTAAAGATGAGGTTCGCCCGTTTATAGGTGGCAAAGCGGCGGGCAAAGCCGATTGTGAGCGCGCCGGGATCGAGCAGCGTACCGCTTGTCAGCACCTGCGTCGGGTCATCCTGACCATTTACCCACTGGCGCCGCACACGTTCCCGCAGAAAGCTGAGCAGCTTGAGCTTCATGTGATTATGCAGGTCCCAGAGCTCGCCGTCGGGGATGTCGACCAGCCGTTCCCAGAGCGCCGGGTCATCCTGATACTGCAGCCAGTCGGGGCCGAGATACTTTTTGAACAGTGCGCGCATTTCGCTCGGGAGCCAGGTCGGGAGGTGCACCCCATTCGTAATGTGGCTGATCGGCACCTCGTCTACCGAGCGCTCAGGCCACACGCTCTGCCACATTTCACGCGAGACCTCGCCATGCAGCTCGGAGACACCATTCACCTGACCGGCCAT
Source organism: Promineifilaceae bacterium (SeqCode) (assembly GCA_033722535.1). Classification (GTDB taxonomy): domain Bacteria; phylum Chloroflexota; class Anaerolineae; order Promineifilales; family Promineifilaceae; genus JAAYYY01. The sequence continues at coordinate 3,130 of JAWVYW010000079.1, read as the reverse complement.
GCGCAGCGCCAGCACCGTCATGTTAAAGGCCGTCCCCCACGCTTCCTGGTGCTCGCCCAGCGCCAGGAACGCCTCCCGGCTCAGGCCCAGCTGCCCCCAGTAGTTGTGAAAGTACTGCTCCATCATGTGGAAGCCGAAGGCGTCGTGCCCCGCCGGCACCGGCGTGTGGGTTGTAAAGATCGTCTCCTGCCGCACCGCTTCGCGCGCTTCTTCAAAGCTCATCCCTTCCGCTACCCGCTCCCGGATCAGCTCCAGGACGAGGAAGGCGGAATGACCTTCGTTCATGTGCCATGCCTGGGGGGCGATGCCCAGGAGGCGCAGCGTGCGAACGCCGCCGATACCCAGCATGATCTCCTGGCGGATCCGCACATCACTGTCGCCGGAATAGAGGCGGGCCGACAGCTCCCGGTTCCAGGGATCGTTATCGTCGACATCGGTGTCCATCAGGTACAGATCGACGCTGCCGACCTGGACGTTCCAGATGCGCGCGTAGACAGGACTATCTCCCAAATGAACGCTGACTTTGATATCATTTCCGTGCTCATCCTGCACCGGCCGGATTGGCGCCTCGGACATATCGATCTGTTCGTAAACTGCTTCCTGCCAGCCATGGGAGGGTATGCGCTGCCGGAAGTAGCCTTGGGGATACATAAAGCCGACGCCGACAAGGGGGATACCAAGATCACTTGCCTCCTTTGTATGATCGCCGGAGAGAATGCCGAGCCCACCAGAATAAATCGGTAGCGAGTTGTGAAGACCGAACTCTGCAGAGAAATAGGCGATCGGTTCATCTGTGTGCTCAGGGTAGAGCTGTGGAAACCAGCGGTGACCGTTGCTCAGCTCGCGATCCATCTTCATCAGGACCTTGTTGTAGTGCCGGTAAAAGGCGGAATCTCTGGCAGCGCTTTCCAGCCGCTCACGCGAGATCTCTTGCAACATCTGAACCGGGTTGTGCTGCGTACTGCGCCACAGCGTGAGGTCCAGTCGCTTAAAGAGCATCCTGGCGTCGATGTTCCAGCTCCACCAGAGATTATAGGCGATGTCCGGGAGCCGGTTGATTTTTTCCGGCATTTTGTCAGTTAAAGCAGTCATTCGAAATTTGTCCTCTCTACTCTATGAAACGGCGGATAACATGCGCCTGTGAGGCAGCTTCGTGGGAGCTTGTTGCAGTGAGGGGATAATGGAGCAGAACGTCTGGATCAAGCAGATTGACGTAGCGCCTGGTACCAGCGCTGATCAGCAGTAAGATCGCGAGACTCTTTCGCCGCGGCAATGGCGTAGTCGGCCATTGTACTTACGCACCACGAGAAGTGCGCCGGCTTTAGCAAATTGATGTCCATATCAGGGGCCGGATTGGTGGGGTTAATCACCGTCACACTTTCATCCTGGATAGAGAACTCGACCATGTTCATCTCATACCCGTACGCGTTACAGATCTTGAGGGCGCTCTCGCTGGCTTCTTCGACGGCGCTCTCAGAGAGATTGCCCAGGTCCGGCAGGTAGCACTCCTCTTTCACAGAGTAGCGAACGGGTAGTACACTTTCACGGCCGATGACGAAGCAGTGAAGGTGTTCGTCGACTTCTAAAATCTCCTGCACAATAACGGTTAGCGTATCGCTTTCATCGTATTTCTGGATAAGATCGTCCACATCGTGCACCCGCTGGGAAAGGCGCCGCCCGCCGGTATAGACATCCTTCAATATCGCCGGTACGCCGACGTAGTCGATAATGCCGCGCCAGTCCATCGGGTACTCCAAATTTCGGAAGCTCTCGGGAACGACCTGTGTTTCCACTCGCTTGTTGGGTAAAACGACTGAACGCGGGGTCGAAAGCCCGAGCTCTTTCGCCAGCGCCACACCGAAGTACTTGTCATCGGCGGCCCAGGTAAAGGGGTTGTTGATAACATGGGCTCCATGCAAGGCGGCAAATTTGAGGTAGGTACGATAATACGGGATCTCGTGAGACATCCGATCGATAATGACATCATAATGGTTGCCCTGATTGAGAAACGTGCCGCCCAGCTTCACAAACTCGGCGGTCACTCCTGCGGCGCGCTTGTTTACCTCAGTGATAAAGGCGGAAGGCCAGCTCCACTCTCGGCCAATGATTAGGCCAATCTTTTTGTCTTGGCTTTTGCTCATAGGTCGCTCCAGATCCTTTAGTGGGTGTTGCAAGGCAAAGTTTAGCAGGAGGAGGGGAATCGTCAAGCTTAGGCTTACTGGCGCTCATAGACGCCCATCAGCTGCCCTTCTGCCAGAATGTGCCCGTTGATCGCCTCCAGAACAGCGTCGCGATCGGCGCCTGCTTCCAGATCTAGCACCGTGTTCAGCGCAAAGAGCTTGAAAAAGTAGCGGTGCTCTCCCTCTGGGGGGCAGGGGCCGCGATAGCCGCTCTCACCCCAACTGTTGACTCCCTCTACGCCCAGAGCAGGCTCATGCTCGGAAGAGAGATCCTCTGGGAATTCCTCAACTTCCGGCGGGATGTTGTAGACGATCCAGTGGGTCCAGGTGCCGCCCGGCGCATCGGGATCATCTACAATGAGCGCATAGGACTCGACATCGCTGGGGAGATCGTGCCATGTGAGGGGCGGGGCGATATCGGCCCCATCGCATGTATACTGGGGCGGAATAAAGTCACCTTCGGTAAAGGCCGGGCTGCGGAGAGTCAGCAGGTTGACGGCAACAACCTCTGTCTCTTCTACTTCGGCGAGTTGGTCCTCCTCGGCGGTACAGCCGATGAAGGCGGAGAGAAGGAGGAGCAAGGCCGTCGCTGCAATTATGAATCTGCCCACGAACTGAGCCTCCAATGATGAACCATGTGCTACGTTCTGCCGCACTAGTTATTGTCTACCATTTTCGTAAATATCCCATCATAGCGGGGGGCGAGCTGCGTCCAGTCGTAGCGCACCACCTCTGTCGCCAGGATCTGCGCTGTGCGTGCAGCCGCCTGCCGGTTGCTAAGCGCCCGGCCCAGCCGCTTCAGGAGCCCAGCCTCATTCTCGTAGAGGCAGTGGTCGTGATAAGCGCCGGGAATGATCTCCGGATAACTGAGCCGATCGGGCAGGATGGGGAAGGTATGACAGTAGATCGCTTCGAGAATACTGATGCCAAAGAATTCGTGCAGCGCAGTT
>JAWVYW010000078.1:0-16704 GCA_033722535.1 Promineifilaceae bacterium (SeqCode) | reverse complement strand
TTCTCAGGGGCTATGCCCATCTCGATAGCCATCTTGCTATGGTGTGTCAGGTGACGAAGTTCGCCGTGTACGGGAATGAAGAACTTCGGCCGCACCAGGTTGAGCATCAGCTTCATCTCATCGCGGGACGCATGGCCCGAGACGTGCACCTGGACGATCTGATCGTAAAGAACGTCCGCGCCGCGCTGGTAGAGACGGTTGATGATCCGGTGGATCATCTCTTCGTTACCCGGACTGGGGTGCGCCGAGAGAACGACGGTATCTCCTGTCTTGATCCGCAGGCGGCGGTGGCGGTCTGTCGCCAGCCGCCCCAGGACGGCGCCCGGTTCGCCCTGAGAGCCGGTCGCCATGATCGTTACCTCTTTATCGGGGTGGTTGTCGACCTCGGAAATGTCGATCAGGAGATTATCGGGAATCTCCAGGTAGCCGAGCCGCTCCGCCATCTCGGTGTTCTTGCGCATTGAGTAGCCGGTAATGGCGAGCTTTCGACCATGGTTGACGGCGGCGTTCACCGTCTGCTGAATACGTGAGATGAGACTGGCGAAGCTGGCAATAATGATCCGGCCGGGCGCCTCGGTAAAGAGGCGATCAAAGGCCTCAGTGATGACCGTCTCCGACGGCGTCCAACCGGGGCGCTCGGCATTGGTGCTATCAGCCATCAGCGCCAGCACGCCGCGCTGGGAAAACTCGGCCAACTTGGCGAAGTCGGGCGCCCAGCCGTCGACCGGCGTGTGGTCAAACTTATAATCGCCGGTATGGACGACGAGACCCACGGGTGTCGTGATGCCGTAGCCGACACAATCGGGGATGCTGTGGGTGACGTGGAAAGGCTCGATGTTGAAGCTGCCGATGCGGAAGTTGAAGCCGGCCTGAATTGTCTTCAGCTTGGCTCTGTCGATGAGACCCGCCTCGCGTAGTTTCAGCTCGATGAGCCCCATCGTCAGGGGCGTGGCGTAAACGGGGGCGTCGATGTCAGCCATCAGGTGGCGTAGCGCGCCCACGTGATCCTCATGGCCGTGCGTGACCAGAACCGCCTTGATCTTATCCCGCTTATCCATGATGTAACGATAATCAGGAATGATATAGTCGATCCCGAGCATGTCGTTCTCGGGAAACATGATGCCGGCATCGATGATCAGGATCTCATCTTCGTACTCGATGACCGCCATATTCTTGCCCACCTCGCCGTGGCCGCCGAGGGGAATGATACGTAATTTAGAACTCATAGTGCCTCCATAAATTAGCTGTGCAATTGTAAGAGTCTGGAGGCCTTATGTCAAAAATGGGGAGTGGTCCGCGCCTGTGGGAGCGCGTCAGACGCGGAGAGCGAGCCAGATTGAGAACAGGAGCACCGTCTGCACGAGGGAGAGCAAAAATGTGTAGGCCCAGAGCCAGCGTCCCGCCCTGGCCGCCGCGGCCGCTGTGTGGCTCGGGTAGTAGTGGAGAATGCCTACGGAGATATTATCCTGCCCACCGCGCTCATTTGCGAGGTTCACCAGCGTCTCGGTCGCCTCCTCCGCCGGCTGGTATTCGAGCACCTCGGTCAGCTCTTCGTCCTCGACGTGGCGGGTGAGGCCATCGGAGCAGAGCAGTAGTCTATCGTCGGGCTGGAGGTGAAACTGGTAGAGGTCGATACGCGGGTCCCGCTCGGAGCCGAGGCTGGAGAGGATCACGTTCTTGCGTGGATGGTGAGCGGCTTCTTCCGCCGTGATGGCTCCTTCCTCCAGAAGCTTGGCAACGAGGCTCTGATCGCGCGTGATCTGCTCCAGCTTACCGCGGCGCCAGAGATAGGCGCGACTGTCGCCGACGTTGGCAATATACGCATGCTCCTCCACAATGATCGTGGCGACCATCGTCGTGGCCATGCGCGCGTTGCCGTTCCCCTCGCGGCAGAGTTCGCGCAGATCGTCATTGGCCGCGCGCATCGCGTTGCGCAACCGCTCGCGCCAGTCCCGCTCTTCATCCTGTTGCAGGTAGTGGTGAAGGGTTCGTTCTGTGGCGAAGCGGCTGGCTATCTCGCCAGCGTCCATACCGCCCGCGCCGTCGGCAAGAATATAGAGCCAGCCGTCACGGCGTTCATCCTGCTCGTTTGCCGGTTCCTGCCAGGCGACGAAATCCTGGTTCGTGCTACGAACGCGACCCTGATCAGTGCGAAAGGCTGCGTAAACCGAGCCGGAATTCTCCATGAATAAACTATATAACGCGGGCAAGGGTGATTCCAGTCACACGTTGGAAGCGTAGGGATATCGTAGGGAGAGGCAGGCCGCGACGTCCGCAGCCGGCTAGCGGCCGGCGTGTACGCCCCTCCAAAAATATTCCTCCGTCCGCTGCACCGCCAGTCGCGCCGCTTCCTCGGCGGAGATGTCACCATAGAAGGCCCGCTCTATCTCCACATCGGCTGTGCGCTCTATCTCTTCCCAGGTGCTGATGACCGGCACGCGGCGCGCACGCGCGGCATTCTCGATGAAAACATAGCTGCGAGCGGGGCGGAGGCCATCTGCCAGGAAAAGATCGGATTCCGCGACCTCACGCAGCGAGGGCACCGTGCGCCCTGAGCTAACGATGATTGATTGTCCGGTGACGGAGTTGGCGAACTCGATAAAGGTCCAGGCGGCTTCTTTGTCTTCAGCCGTGCGGGAGAGACAGTAGCCGTCGCTGTGGAGGATGCCGGCGGCGTTTTTGTGGCGCGGCAGCGGCGCCACGTCCCAGACAAAGCGCTCAATTTCGCGGTAGGTAGGTGTTCCCCGCCGGCTGTTGAGGTACATGGCCGTCGTGCCTGCCAGAAAGCGGCTCTCGCTCGATTGGGCTGCCTCGTCCACCCGGTCGGGGACCACGCCGTGCTTCTGGCGCAGATCGACAAACCACTGCAGCGCTTGCAGAGCCGGCGGGCGCGTCAGTGTCAGCCGTGTCGGCGCTTCCTGGCTGTCGACGATGGGCGCCTCGTTCTGCCATATAAAAGGTGCGAGGCGAAAGAGCGACGGCTCCACGCCCAGGCCGTACTGGTCGACCTCTCCATCGCCGTCGGTGTCCCGGGTCAGCGCCTGCGCCGTCGTCAGAAACTCCTCCCAACGCCAGTCGTCGGCGGGATAAGGCAGCCCCGCCTGATCGAAGAGATCTCGATTGTAGTAGACGACGAGGCTGGAGATGTTCTGGGGAATGCACATCAGGGCCCCCTGCCAGACGAAGCCTTCCAGAGCGACCGAGTAGAAGGCGTCCCGCTCGAGCAGATCGCTTTCGTCGAGATAGGGACCGAGCGGCTCGAGAAGATCGGCCGCGGCAAAGGAGGCGTAGCGGCGATAGTTCATCAACGAGACGTCCGGCGGCTCCCCGGCGATGAACTCTGTCGCCAGCCGGCGCCGGTAGTCGGCGGGGGAGGGAATGTGCCGCAGCTCGACGTCGACCGCCGGATGGGCCGCTTCAAAGGCCGCCACCAGTTCCGCATAGGCGCGCCGTTCGGCGGGATCGCCGAAGACCATGAAGGAGACGGTGTGCACTTCGTCCTGGCTCGCGCTGCAGCCACTGAGAAGAGAGAGGAGCGTGAGTAGGATGACAGGCATTGCGGCGGACAAACTGATACGGGTGATGGTTGTGCCTCCGTCTAGATAACGATCGAGCAGGTAAGTCGACAAAGCGGCTCCAGTATAGCGAAGCGACGCCGGCTGCGAGAAGATTCTTACCGTTCTCTAGCGGCATCAGATCGCGGCTGTGACCCTCCGCCTAGCGCGGTTGGCGGCGAGCGAAGTATGGTTGCAGCAGGAGAAAGAAGGCGACGGGCGGCAGGGCGGCCCAGACGGCGACAGCCATCAGCAGGCTCCAGTCGGCCCGCGTCATTTGCTCTGCCAGCTTGAGCGCGACCGGCAGCGTAAAGGAGCGGTCGTCGTTCAGGTAGAGCAGGGGGCTGATAAAGTCCCCCCAGTAGAGGGCAAAGGTGAGCAGGGCGACCGCCAGCGTCGTCGCCCGGGCCAGCGGCATCGCCACCCGCGCCCAGAGCTGGAGGACGCCGGCGCCGTCGAGGATCGCCGCCTCGTAGACGGCGGCGGGGATACGGCGGAAAGCGCGATAGAACATGAGCACGAAGAAGGGGCTGCTGCCCATCCAGGCCGGGGCGATCAGCGCCCAGACGGTGCCGTACCAGCCGAGAAAGCGGTAGATGAGGAAGCGGGTCGACCACAGGGCGACGCCGGGCACCATCAGCACGGCGAGACTGATGATGACCCACCGCCGCTGGCGCGGGCGCGGTAGGAGGGCCATGCCCAGCCCGGCCCAGGAGGCGGTAATGAGCGAGAGCGGTACGGCGAGGGTGACGACGAGCAGCGAGTTGGCCGAGTAGCGCCCGAGGGGCAGCAGCTCGTGCGCGCGGGCGAAGTTACGCAGCGTCGGCTCTTGTGGAAGCAGGCGGAGCGTCGCCGGCAGGGGGACGCCCGGGGGGTAGAGCGAGGCGGCGAGCATCCACAGCAGCGGCAGCAGAAAGGCGAGGGCCACCACCAGGCGTAGCAGGCCCAGAGCGGGCCGGAGCGGCGTACTAAAGGACGAACGTTTCATCGGTGGTGCCAACGTTCCACTGCCGGGCGATAACGTAGAGCGAGAGGACGATCAGCCCGGTAAGCGCGTAGAGCACCCACAGGGCAGCGCTCGCCACGCCAAAGGAGAGAAGGTCGAATGCCTGTTCGTGAATAAAAAGGGGCAGTGTGTAGGTCGCGTAGTACGGACCGCCCTCGGTGGTCAGGAGAATGCGCGTGAACGACTCCTGGAAGGTGAGAATGGCGTCACGAAAAAGCAGGAGTATTAGAATCGGCGCCAGCAGGGGCAGCGTGACAGTGAAAAAGAGCGCACGTGGACCGGCGCCGTCGATGCGGGCAGCATCTTCCAGCTCCGCCGGAAGATCCTGAAGGGCCGCCAGGCTCACCAGAAAGCCCTCGCCGATCTGCCACAGGGACATCAAAACCAGCGCCGGCTTGGCCCACAGCGGGTCTACCAGCCATGCCGGGGCATCCAGCCCCACCGCAGCCAGCGCGACGTTCAGCGGCCCGAAACGGGGGTTAAAGATCCACAGCCAGGCGAGCGCGTAGGCGGCGCCGGGAAGCACGGTGGGCAGGAAGATGGAGGCGCGCAGCCAGGGCAGGAGACGGCCACCGCGCAGCATCAGCCGCGCGACCAGGAAGGCCCCCAACACCCGCATCGGCACGGGCAGGATGATCAGGGCGAGCGAATTCTGCACACTCAGGGCGAAGAGCTCGTCGGTATAGGCGAGGATGAAGTTGAGCATGCCAGCCCAACGCGGTGGGGAGAGGCCGTCGTAATGGAAGAAGGCCAGGGCGAAGCTGACCGCGGCGGGAAAGACGACCAGCAGGACGATGCCCGCCGCGTATGGCAGGAGCAGCAGTCGAAAGCGCCGGTAGATGGGCCCGCTACCGGTGAGGTGAGATTCAGCCATAGCGGGGGCAAGTGTATGGACGAGTCGAGCCGCTGTCAACGGTGGCGGGAGGAACCAAAGGGCCTCTCCGCACGTCATTAGAGATGGAAGACGCATGTCTGAGCAATTCAGGTTACAATGGGCATAGATAAGAGAGAGTGCCTGATGAAACAGATTGACAAGTTGTGCCTTCGTGTGCTGCTGGCGACGCTGGTTCTGTTCCTCGGCGCCTGCACGTCACTTCCCGCCGATTCCGAACCGGCCGCGCTGCCCTTGGAAACGGTAGAACGGCCCACCGTGACGCCGGTGCAGGATGCAGATGCCGCGGCGCCGGAAGATGCCGCGGTGCCAGAAGAGGATGGTCAGCAGATGAACGAGAATGAGAGGGTGGAGACGCCGGAGGCGGCACCCGTCGAAGGCGTGGTCTCCCCTGTGGAGGTTGATGTGACCCAGATACCGTCCCGCCCACCAGAAGAAGATGACGAGCCGTCAGAAGCGCCGGAACCGGGCGTCCCCGATCCGGTAGAGGCGCTGACGCGCAAAGCGGAGATGAATCTTGCCGAGCGGCTGGACATCGACGCGAGCCAAATAGAGGTCGTCGACGTCGAAGCGGTGCAGTGGAACGATAGCGCGTTGGGCTGCCCGCAACCGGGGATGATGTATCTGCAGGTAATCACCCCCGGCTACCGGATTACGCTCACAGCCGAAGGAGAGCGCTATACCTATCACACCGACCGGGGCAGCCGGGTCATTCTTTGCGGGCCGGACGGACGCCCCGTTCTGGAGTAGGCGCCTGCGTGACAGTCAGTCGTAGCCGAACCGCCAGGGGCGGTCGTCCATCGGCAGGTCGTCGAGCCGGGTCTGGCGCAGCGCATCAAAGCGTGGGCGGAGCTCTTCCATGCTGTCCCCGCCTAGCTTCTCCAGCAGGGCGTCCGCCAGCGTGAAGGCGACCATCGCCTCGCCGACGACGGCGGCGCGGGGCACGGCGCAGAAGTCGGAGCGCTCGTAAACTGTCTCCGACGGCTCTCCTGTCGCCAGATCGACGGAGCGGCGCGGGTTGAGAACGGTGGAAATCGGCTTCATCGCCGCCCGCACGACCACCGCTTCGCCCGTTGTGATGCCGCCTTCAAAGCCACCCGCGCGGTTGCTTTTGCGGAACAGCGTCTGCCCATCGTCGGCGAGAAAGATCTCGTCGTGGACCTCGCTGCCCGGTCGGGCGGCATTGGCAAAGGCAGATCCGATTTCCACTCCCTTAATGGCCTGGATGGAGGCGACGGCGAAGATGAGGCGGCTGTCGAGGCGCCTATCCCAATGGACGTGGCTGCCGAGCCCAGGTGGGACGTTGAGGGCGACGACTTCGAAGACGCCGCCGAGCGTATCCCGCGCCTGCATCGTCTCCCAGATAAGCTGGCGCATCGCCTCGGCAGCGTCGGGAAGGGGGCAACGCACGTCGTTGCTCTCGGCGGCGGCAAAGCGCTCCGCATAGCCGAGGGTTTCGGGAATAGCGGCGACGACCTCGCCAATCTGCACCACATAGCTACCGACATTAATGTCGAAAGCAGCGAGAAGCTGCTTGCAGAGCGCCCCGACGGCGACGCGCGCCGCCGTTTCACGCGCCGATGCGCGCTCGAGCGAGAGGCGCAGCTCGCGGTAGCCATACTTGAGGGCGCCGGTGAGGTCGGCGTGTCCGGGGCGAGGCACCGTCAGCGGTTCGACGTCGCGCTCGCGCCACTTCTCATAGTCCTTGTTTGTCAGGCGCAGCGCAATCGGACCGCCCGTCGTCTTGCCCGCCATCAGCCCGGCTGTGATCTGAGCTGCGTCGCGCTCGATCCGCATGCGCCCTCCGGAGCCATACCCTTTCTGGCGCCGCGCCATCTGGTGGTCTAGCGCGTCCCTATCAATGGGCAGGCCGGCAGGCATCCCTTCCAGAATAGCGGTCAGCTCGGGGCCGTGAGATTCCCCTGCGGTGAGGAAGCGCAACATGCTACTGCTGCGCCTCGAATCCAAAGGCCTGGGCCGCACCGAGATCGGACGCCGGGATCTCCACCTGGAAATGTTCGCTGGTGGGGCAGTTGCAGGCTTCGCAGACGACCAGACTCACAATAGTGGCGTCGAGTACGGTGATGCCGGCCTCTTCCAGCGTCGAGACCGCTTCCTCCAGCGTGGCATAGACATACTCTGTCGGATCGGCGCACTGCTCGCCCAGCGGGCGCAGAACAGTGACGATCTCCCCGGCGGGGTAGGGGCTGGCGGGGGATGGCTGCAGCGGTGCAGGATAGTCGGCGGGACGCGCGTGCGGTGTCGGGCTGGGCAGCGCGGGGTACTCGTCGGGCGTGGCGGTGAACGCCGGGGCGGGCGCCGTGGCAGTGGGTGACGGCGGCGTTGCAGTGGGCTCCGGCTCCGGCGCGGGCTGGCAGGCGACAACGAGGGCGACACCGACCAGCAGGAGCGCGCGCAAGAGAGCGCGCAAGATCAACGGTAATGGCTTCATAGACGAGAACCTCCATTGGCATGAGGTGGATAGATGACGTTTGAGCGGTGATTATGCCGCTGCCGGTCAGAGACGCACAAGGGCGCCCTGCCATCTCACCCTCTCCTAAGCATCTTTTTGTTCGCGGCGCACCACAGCGTCATTGCCCGATGCCGGCGCGGAGAGGTGCGTGTTTCCCTGCTTTCGGCTAAGATAACGCGAATGAGTGATTACATTGTCCGATGCGCCGGTCGTACCGGCAACAGATAATGCAAATGGTCAAGCGCACCCTGCTCATTTTCGCTCTTTCCCTTCTTCTTCCCGTCCTCGCCTGCACCATTCCGGGAACAAATGCCACCCCGACACCGCCGTTGACGCCGACGCCGCCCGGGGACACACTCTTCTTCACCACCCCCTACAGTATCCGGATGGAGCCAGGTGAGGAGGTGCCCGGGACAGAAATATTCTACGTCGGGCGGGCCGGAAACCTTTACGAGCTGACGGTGGAAGGGCTGGAAGCGTTCCGCAGCAGCGGCGACTCCCTCACATGGCAGGGGGTGGTGGCGCCCGCAGTTGTTGGCGGCTATCGCTTGCGCTTACAGGAGCTCTCGGCAGACGCACTCCAGCTAGAAGGCGACGTTAACCTGGCGATCTTCAATCCCGCGCCGGTGGAGATTCCGCCGACCAGCACGCCGCAGGGTTCCATCTACTTCGGCCCCATTCCGGTCAACTACGTCGTGCCCGAAGGGGCGCGTATTCCGGGGACGACGCTCGTCTACGTAGGCGCTGAAGATGAAATTGCCCAGCTCTCCGGTACTGCAGCTTATCCTTATTTTGCGCTAGACGATTCGCTTCTCTGGTTGGGGAAGCTGCGCGAGAATATTTTTATTCGCTACAATGTGCGCATTATTGCGCTCAACGAACATGGCCTGTGGCTGGACGGTATCGCCGAGTTGTGGGTAGCGGAGCGCAGTTGATTAAACACGTCCCTAGCTGTCGCGCCGGCAGAGCCGGTACCAACGATGCCCCCTGAGACAGATCATTCTCGGTTCACACGCCCCGTCACGGAGTTCGTCGCCCGCAATCGCTTCCGAAGCGCCCGTCATGAGCCGCAGGCGGTGCCTCCTCTGACAGAGGCGCGTGCCCTCTTGCCGGCGCCGGTCATTCCCCACAAGCCGGTGTGGGAGGAGATGTACTGGCGCGCCTGGGAGCTTGCCTGGGGCCGCCTGCGCCCACCTCGCCCCGGAAGTGACCTGGTAGCCAGCTACGTCGCCCCAGCAGATGAGGAGCGGCTCAGTCTGTGGGAAAGTGCCTTTATTGCCCTCTTCACCGTTTACGGACGCCGCGCGTTCTACTTCCCGGGCGGCCTGGACAACTTCTACTCCCGCCAGCACAACGACGGCTTCATCTGCCAGATGCTCAATACGAACGACGGGAGCGACTACTTCTATCCCTTTGATCCTAACGGCGCCGGGCCTAATATTATGGCCTGGGCGGAGTGGGGGATCTTTCGCCACACGAGAGATCAGGAGCGGATGGAAGCGGTCTTCTGGCCCCTGCTAGCTCTTCACGACTGGTACCGCCAGCATCGCACCTGGCCCAGCCGCCTCTACTGGGCCACCGGGCTCAGCAGTGGCATGGATGACCAGCAGCGTATTCCAGACGGCGCACGCCACCACCAGCATTGGACGTGGGTCGATGCCAACATGCAGGCGTCCCTTAACTGCTGGGTGCTCCTGCAGATGGCGAATTTGCTGGGAGAAGAAGCACTGGCGGGACGCCTTTCGGAAGAGCATGCCCTTTTGCGGCGAGAAGTGAACGGCCGCCTGTGGAACGACGCGACACAGTTCTACCATGATGTCGACTCCGGCGGGAAGTTCAGCCTCTTACGTACCGTCGGCGCCTACTGGGCCCTGCTCGATAGGGATCTGGTGCCAACGGAGCGCCTACCAGGGTTTCTAGCCCCTCTCTCAGTGCCGGACGCCTTCAACCGCCCGCACCGGGTGCCCACCCTGCCCGCCGACAGCCCGGTCTACGAGCCGCAGGCGGCGAAGGAGTGGTGTGGCGGCGTCTGGTCGCCGACGAACTACATGCTTCTCAAGGGGCTGCGGCTGCACGATCGGCACCACGTGGCACATGCGATTGCCGTAAATCATCTTGAAAATCTGGCCCAGGTTTTCCGTTACACGGACACCTTCTGGGAGTATTACGCGCCTGAAGAAGCAGCGCCGGGGCAGGGGGCGCAGGCAGATTACGTCGGATGGAGCGGTCTCTCGCCAATTTCGATCCTGCTGGAGGACGTGATCGGCATCAGCGTCGATTGGCCTCTGCGCCGGGTGACGTGGGACAGGCGCCTGGACACGGGTGCAGTTTACGGCGTGCGCAACTATCCCGTGGGCGCTGACGGGACGATCGATCTGCTGGGGGATAACCGGCTCGTCGAGGTGGTCAGCGACGTGCCCTTCACGCTGACCATCCGTTCGCCGGAGGTAACGGTGCAGACGGCCATCCCGGCGGGAACCAACACGATCAGCCTCGCCTGACGGACATGAAGAGACTCACCGTCGCCACCCTGAATCTTCATGGCCGGCAGCACCGCTGGTCCCAGAGAAGGCATCTTGTCGTTACCGAGCTGGTAAAGTCCGCGCCTGATCTGGTCAGCCTCCAGGAGATCGCGCGCCTCGGCGGCGCCGGCAGATGGCTGCAACAACAGATAAACTACCGTCTGGCTGCTGCGGGAGAGCGCCCGTACCGGCTCGTGCAGGAGCGGCGACAGCACTGGCTCCACGGCACGTTCGAAAGCACGGGCATTCTCAGCCGGCTGCCTCTCATCTCGCACGATTCGTTTGCCCTGGGCCCCGGCGACCGTGCGGCGGTCCGGGCGAATATCGCTCTGCCCAGTGGTCTGACGCTGGACTTTGTGGCGACCCACTTCCGCCCCGGCGCGCACGAACGGCAGGCGCGGGAGGAGCAGGCGCTGGCCCTCATCGGCTGGCTCGGGGAGACCGGCCACGCTCCCTTTCAAATCATCGCCGGCGACTTTAACGAAACGCCGGACGGGCCCGCAATCAGACGGATGAAGCAGGTTTTCCGATCGGCCTACGAAGCCGTCTACGACCGCGAGCCGCTGGCCACATTTCCGACGGCGCTGGTCGTGAGCGAGGACGGCTGGTCCGGCTGCCTCGACTATATCTTCGTCTCCTCCGCCGTCCGGGTGCGGGAGGCCGATCTCTTTTGCCGCCGCCACGGCCCCGACGACGATACGCTCTATCCCTCCGATCACGTGGGCGTGCTGGCCGGTCTGGATGTAAGCAAACGGTAAGTATCCGCCGGTACAACGACCGGTACGGAGGTATAACTATAGTCGAGTTGATCGCCGGGTAACGTTAGCCGCCACTTAAGATATGAGCCATATAGAAAAGGTCCGAGAGGTACGAAAAGGTCAGAAAGCATCCGACGGCGCGCAAAGGGCGCCCCTTTCCGCGCCAGAGGCGCAGGCGCCGGTGGATGAGAAGCCGACGATCTCCATTCTGGCCCCGGTTTACAACGAAGAGCCGGTGCTGCCTGAGCTGTACGAGCGCGTGCGCGAGGTTATGGACGAGGTCGAAGAGAGCTGGGAGCTGATCTTGGTCGACGACGGCAGCCGCGACCGCTCGGCAGCGGTGATAGCCGAGCTGCATGAGCAGGATCCGCGCGTGCGGGGTATCAGCTTTTCGCGTAACTTTGGCTTCCAGATTGCGGTGACAGCCGGCCTCGACCACTCGCGCGGAGATGCAATCATTCTCACCGACGCCGATCTACAGGATCCTCCCGAGGTTTACCCGGAGATGATCGCCCGCTGGCGCGAGGGCTATGACGTCGTCTACGGCGTGCGGGGTGAGCGGGAGGGAGAAACATGGTTCAAGCTCTTGACCGCCAAGCTTTTCTACCGCCTCATCCACCGTATCACCGACATCGACATCCCGCTCGATACAGGCGACTTTCGCCTCATGGACCGGCGTGTGGTGAACGCCATTCGCCGCATGCCGGAGCGAAATCGCTTCCTGCGCGGCATGGTTCCGTGGGTCGGCTATCGGCAAACCGGCGTCGTCTACCGCCGCCGGCCCCGTTATGCGGGCGCGTCGAAATACAGTGGCCTGCGGCAGATGCTTCCCTTTGCCGTGGATGCGATCACCAGCTTCTCCTATCTCCCGCTGCAGCTGGCAACCTACATGGGCTTTGGACTGGCGGCGTTGAGCGGGCTGGCGATTGTGCTCGTGGTCGCGCTGCGCTTACTTGTCCAGTCAGAGCCGCTTTCTGGACAGGCGACGACGCTGGTAACTGTTCTCTTTCTGGGGGGTGTGCAGCTAATCAGCCTGGGAATTATCGGGGAGTATCTCGGTCGCATTTACGACGAGGTCAAAGAGCGCCCGCTCTATCTGGTCGACCGCGCCTGGGGCATCGACACCGAAGAGGTCCGGCGTACGGGCGAATCGGGCAATCGCCGTCCACCTATTTGAGCCTGACCGCGTTTCAGCCCCCGATTTCGGACATCACCCGGTTCTGGGGGATCAGATTGTGCGCCAAGCCGTGGCCCCACGGCTTCCACCAGATACTCTCTTCGATGCACTCCTTTAGAGCGGCGTCGCTCATGCCGGCGCGCATCGGCTCCAGCAGGTTCACTTCCTTCTCGCGTAGCAGGCATAGGCGCAGCCGCCCGTCGGCGGTCAGGCGTGCGCGCGTACAGGAGGCGCAGAATGGTTGGGTGACTGAGCTGATGAAGCCCACCGTGCCCACCGCCTGCTCCAGCCGGTAAAGGCGCGCCTCCCCATCCAGGCGACCGCCGTCGACGAGGTGCAGCGGTCCCAGCGCTGCCGCGATCGTCTCCCGCAGCTCTGCCTCGCTAACGATGCCTGCCTGCTGGAAGTCGGCGACGTCGCCAAAGGGCATCATTTCGATAAAGCGTACCTGCCACGGATTTTCTCGCGTCAGCCGCGCCATCTCCACGACGTCCTCCTTGTCGTTATAGCCGCGCACCACGACAGCGTTTAACTTAACTTCCAGGCCGGCGGCTTCGGCAGCGTCAATGCCGCGCCACACGTCCTCAACCTCTCCCCAGCGGGTTAGCTTGCGGAAGCGCTCTGGGTCCAGCGTGTCGATACTGATGTTGACCCGTTGGAGGCCTGCATCTGCAAGTGGCTGCGCCAGTCGATCGAGCAGCAGCCCATTGGTGGTCATGGCAACCGTGCGCACGCCGGGCGTGCGGGCGATACCGTCCACCAGCTGGACGACGTTTGCACGCACCGTCGGTTCGCCGCCCGTGAGGCGGAATTTGTGAAAGCCCAGCTCAGCAAAGAGGCGCACCAGGCGCATGATTTCGTCGTCTTGAAGCAGCTCCGCACGCGGCCGAAACATCATATCTTCCGGCATGCAGTAGACGCAGCGCAGATTGCACCGGTCGGTGAGGGAGATACGCAAATAGTTAATGTTGCGGCCGAAACGATCAAAGGACATGGTGTTGCCTAATCTATCTCTTCGAGAGGCGAATGTCAAAGTTTTTATCAATTTTCTCTGTTTTATTAATGGACGGCCACGTGAGCGGCTGCTCCCGGGCGGGTTAACGATAGGTAAAGCGGAGGGGGAGCGTCTTTCACGGCGTGAGCGCCGTCGTTATAATAATGAACTATTGCGCTCATAAAGGAGATTGTTCGTTGATGTCCTCAACCCGCCGCACACCGTTGCCGACCTGGCTGCTGGTCGCGCTTTACGTGACTTTCATCATCACGGCCACTGTCGTCACCGTCTTTGTCGTCTTAACGGCGGAGGCGGCGTTGGATGTTGTCCAGCGCCCGTTTAACCCGCTGGAGAACCCGACGGTGGCGGCGGTCGCGGACACACCGCTACCGCCCCTGGACCAGGACGGACCGGTGTCGATTGCTACGCTGCCGCCGGGAGAGCCGACTCCCACGCCGATGCCTACGGCAGAGCGCGACATCTCTGACGAGCGCGTGAACATTCTGCTGATGGGTATCGACCGCCGGCCCGGGCAGGCCTTCGTTTCGCGCACCGATACGATGATGGTCATCTCCATCAACACAGAAAACGATACTGTTTCCATTCTCTCTGTCCCGCGGGATCTGTACGTCGTGATTCCGGGTCGTGGTCGGGATCGTATTAACACAGCCATGGTCTATGGTAGCGCCGGTGGGAATCCGGCGGCGGGCGCCGAGCTGGCGATGCAGACGGTCGAGTACAATCTCGGTGTTCCCATCGATCATTACTTTATGCTCGACTTCAACGCCTTTATCCGCGCCGTCGACACGCTCGGGGGGATCGACGTGAATGTTCCGTACGACATTAACGACCCGAAATTCCCCGACATGCACTCCAGCGGTTACGATCCGCTTTACATTCCTGCCGGGCACCACCACTTCGACGGCGAAATGGCGCTGAAGTATGCACGCACGCGCCACCAGGATAACGACTTCTACCGCGCACAGCGGCAGCAGCAGGTGCTGATGGCCACGCGCTCCAAGCTCCTCAGCCTGGGGCCTGCGCAGTTGATCCGCCAGATCCCCTCACTCTACCGCCAGTTCGAAAGTGGCATCCGCACCGATATGAGCATCGAACGGATGATCATGCTCGCTTACGCTGCCCAGGATATCCCCGGCGAGAACATCCGTAGCGCCGTGCTCGACCACAACTACCTTATGTTCCATCGGACGCCTCAGGGGGCGAGCGTATTGATTCTGATCAACGACCGCGCTGCCCCGCTGATCCAGGAGATGTTCTTCGAAAATTAGAGTGGCGCCTGCTGGCGTGCACGCTCCCTCCACAGCCTGCCTTGCCGCCTCGAGCGATTCACGGCAACCACACGGAGGCGTGCGGTTTACGTTTTCATCCGTTCGTCTTATACTCCTTTCTTCCTGACGCACTGAACAGCTCTTTTTCAGAAGAGAGAGAAGCGATGAATAGAAGACAGTTCAAAGAACGTCTGCAACAGGGGCCGCTCCTGCTGGACGGCGCGATGGGTACCTTGTTGCACGGTCGCGGCGCGCCCATGGACGGCTGCTTCGACGAGCTAAACAGCACCCAGCCGGCGATGGTCGCCGAGATCCATCGCGAATATATCGCGGCAGGTGCGGATGCCATCGAGACGAACAGCTTTGGCGCCAACCGCTTCAAGCTGGCAGAGCACGGACTGGAAGAAGAGGTCGGCGCAGTGAACCGCGCCGCCGTCAGTGTGGCCCGCCGCGTTATTCACGGCTTCTTCAAGCCGGTGCTCCTGGCTGGCTCTGTGGGTCCGCTGGGGGTGCGCCTGGCGCCGCTGGGCCGCGTATCATCGGCCCAGGCGGAGGCAGCCTTCCACGAGCAGATTGCTGCGCTGGTGGAGCCGGGCGACGGCCTGGAGGGCGTGGATATGTTGATCATCGAGACGATCAGCGACCTGGCGGAGGTGGAGGCGGCCGTCCGCGCAGCGCGTTCCATAGCCCCCGATCTACCTGTACTGGCGAACATGACCTTTACGCGCGACGATCTGACGCTTCTGGGTGATGGACCGGCGGAAGTGGCGCAGGCGCTGACAGCGATGGATCTCGACGCCGTTGGAGTCAACTGCAGCAGTGGTCCGGCGCAGACGCTGCGCCTGATCGCTATCATGCACCAGGCAGCGCCGGATATTCCACTCGCCGCCGTACCTAATGCCGGCTGGCCGGAGCAGACCAGCGGTGGTCGTGTGCTTTACCCGGCGACGCCCGCTTACTTCGCCGACTACGCACGGGCCCTGCTTGAAGCGGGGGCCGGCATTTTGGGCGGTTGCTGCGGGACCGGTGCGGCCCACATCGCCGCCATGCGCGAGGCGCTGAACCGGCCGCGCCCCAGCCAGAGAGAGCTGCCGGACGTGACGCTCGTCACGCGTAAGCGAGGTGCGGTTACCGCAGCCGACGAACCGACCGCGCTGGCCCGTTACCTGCAAGAGGGGCGCTTCATTGCCACCGTAGAGATGCGCCCGCCGAAAGGGGTCGCCACCCACCGTCTGCTGGCTGGCGGGCAGATGCTCAAAGAGGCGGGGGCCAATTTCCTGGACGTGGCCGACAGCCCGCTGGCGCGGATGCGAATGAGCGCCTGGGCCGCCGCCCACCTCGTGCAGCAAAAGGTAGGATTGGAGGCCATTCTTCACTTCCCCACGCGCGGACGCAATCTGCTCCGCATTCAGGGGGATCTCCTGGCGGCCTACGCCATGAACGTGCGCAATCTCTTTGTCGTCATGGGCGATCCGACCCACATCGGCGACTACCCGGAGGCGATGGACAATTACGACATCGTCCCCACCGGCCTGATCCAGTTAATCAAGGAGCGCCTAAACGTGGGCGTCGAGCAGTCGGGGCAGTCGATCGACCATCCCACGAACTTTGTCGTCGGTTGTGCGTTGAGCCTGCAACCGGCGGACCCGGACCGGGAGCTGCGCCTGTTGGAGAAAAAGGTACGTAACGGCGCCGACTTCGCCCTCACGCAGCCTGTTTTTAATCCGGTGGCGGCGAGTACGTTCATCGAGCGCTGCCGTGAGCGCCTGGGCGAGCGAATGGTGCCCATCATCGTCGGCATTCAGCCCCTCTACAACATCAACAACGCCGAGTTTCTCCACAACGAGGTGCCCGGCATAATTATCTCGGAGCGCCACCGCGAGCGGATGCGCGACGCATCCGATCCGCAGCGAGAAGGGGTGCGCATTGCACAGGAGATCCTGGAGGAAGTGCGCCCCGTCGTGCAGGGCGTCTACCTCATCCCGCAGTTTGGGCGCTATGATCTGGCAGCCGACGTTCTGGACGTGGTTAAAGAGCGC
>JAWVYW010000077.1:0-16815 GCA_033722535.1 Promineifilaceae bacterium (SeqCode) | reverse complement strand
TCTGTGTCCCCCCGGCGATGCACGCCATTTTGAGCTCCCCCCATAACCGGGTGCAGGGCTTCCTGGCAGCCGGTCACGTCTGCTCCGTCATGGGCTACGCTCAGTACCCGCCGATCGCCAAGCAGTATGGCGTGCCCATCGTCGTCACTGGCTTCGAGCCGCTGGACGTGGCGCAGGGTATTCTCAAAACGGTGCGCCAGCTCGAAGAGGGGCGCGCTGAGGTGGAGAACGCCTATGGTCGCGCCACCAACTATGAGGGCAACCGGCCGGCGCAGCAGGTGATCCGCCAGGTCTTCGAGCCGCGCGACCGCAAGTGGCGCGGCATCGGCGCCATCCCGCAAAGCGGCTGGGGCCTCCGCCCGGAGCTGGCGGCGTTCGACGCCGAAAAGCGTTTCAACGTCGGCGGCATCGACACGGAAGAGTCCCCGCTTTGCATTTCGGGGCTCATTTTGCAGGGGCTCCGCAAACCCCACGACTGTGCCGCATTCGGCAAGGAGTGCACGCCCACTCACCCGCTGGGTGCGACGATGGTCTCCAGCGAGGGCGCCTGCGCCGCCTACTACCGCTACCGGGGCGATCTGGTGCTGGAAGGCTTCGGTTAACGATCGATTCCCTACCGACCTGAATACCCTCCGGGAGGCTCGCCGAGCCTCCCGGAGGACGAGAAGCAATCTCACAGCCGCCTGGAGGGTCTCCACCTTCCCAGAAGCAATCAGCGCTCGAGGACCGTGAAAGCAGGTGTGCCGATGACAGCAGAGCAAGACAGGCAGCAAATATTTATGGAAGGCGCCATCTGCCCCGTGCCGCTCCGTCACGACGAGCAGATCGTGCTCGGCCACGGCAGTGGGGGCGAGATGGCGCACGACCTGATCGCCGGCCTCTTTTTGCCCGCTTTTGACAACCCGATCCTCGCGGCGGGCAACGATGCGGGCGTGCTGAGGGCAGGGAGCGAGCGACTGGCGGTCAGCACCGATTCGCACGTCGTCTGGCCCCTTTTCTTTCCCGGCGGCGACATCGGCCGCCTCGCCGTCTGCGGCACCGTCAACGACGTGAGCGCCATGGGGGCGCAGCCGCTGTGGATGACGGCGGGCTTCATCCTCGAAGAGGGGCTGCCGCAGCGTACGCTGGCCCGCGTCGTCGCCTCCATGCAGGCGGCGGCGCTGGAGGCGGGGGTGCAAATCATCGCCGGCGATACGAAGGTCGTGGAAAAGGGGAAAGCGGACGGCCTCTACATCAACACCAGCGGCGTGGGCCTCGTCCGCCCCGGCGTCCGCGTTGGCGGCGCCAATGCCCGGCCGGGCGACGTGGTGATCCTCAGCGGGCCGATAGGCGACCACGGGATTGCCGTCCTGGACGCGCGCGGGGAGCTGGGCTTCGATGCCGACGTCGAAAGCGACGTCGCGCCGCTCAACCACCTTGTCGCCGCCCTGCTCGACGCCGCCCCCAACGTCCACGTCTTGCGCGACCCGACGCGCGGCGGCGTGGCGACGACGTTGAAGGAGATCGCCCTCCAGTCAGGGGCAGGGATCGTGATCGAGGAAGCAGAGATTCCTGTGCGCCCGGCCGTGGCCGCGGCCTGCGAGATGCTCGGCTTCGATCCGCTCTACATTGCCAACGAAGGGCGGCTGCTGGCTATAGTCCCCGAGGAGGAGGCCGACCCAGCGCTGGAAGCGATGCGCGGCACGCGCTACGGGGAAGCGTCGGTCGCCATCGGGCAGGTGCGTGCGGAGCCGTCCGGGCGCGTCCTCCTGCGCACGGCCCTCGGCAGCCTGCGCGTTGTGGAGATGTTGGCGGGGGAGATGCTGCCGCGCATCTGCTGAGGGCCGCGGTGCTACTCTGACTGCTGCCGGCGGAGATCCTTCTGCTTTCGCAGAAACGCCTGCTTCCGCGCCTCCGCCTGCCGCAGCGCGTCCTCGACCACGGCTACCGGATCTACCGCTTCCACTTCCGCTTCGAACTGCTCGGCCGCGCGCACAGCGTCCACACGATAGCTGCGCCCGGCGCGATCGCGGGTCATGTAGCCGGCGTCGACGAGGTAGCGGCGCAGCTTGACGTGGTCGTCGTGCACGCTTTGGCCGATCTCTTCGCGCCACGCCAGTAGCTCTTCGTTGACTTCCTGCTCCGTGTAGGCGCGCGCCGGATCAAACCGCATGACGATGCTCTTGAGCAGGATGTGCTGGTCGCGTGGCTCACGCGGCCAGCTCCCGCCCCCGCGCACGAGGAGCGTTTGTAGCCGTTCCCGGAACTCGCCGGCACTGATTGGCGCTGACATAGCGCCATCATACCGTTCCGCGAGATCGCCTGCCAGCTACCCGCTGTTGCCCCGGTCCGGCTGCCGGCGTCAACGCCGCATTAGCCTGAAGGCGATATTGCGCCCCAGCCCCTGCCGCATCGCCAGACTGATCCAGGCCATAGCCATTGGCTCCAGCCAGCGCGCCGCCGCCAGCCCGCCGACGTCGGCGACGTCGAAACCCAGCGTCTCGGCCAGGTCCGCCACCGTCTCTTTGGCTGCCTCGTCATCGCCGCAGATGAACATTGTGGCGGCTTCGCCGTCATAGTCGGGATCGGCCATGTTGTCCCAGCCGGTGGTGTTGAACGCTTTCACCACACGGGCGCCGTGCGCCCGAGCGGCGATCTGCTCCGCTCCTGAACTCTCGCCGCCGACGGCAAGCTGGAAGCCGGGTGCGATGGGGTTTGTGGCATCGATCAGAATCTTGTTCTGCCAGTTCGCGACCGTCGTGGCTGCATCCTCCGCCGCGCGCCAGGGCACCGCCAGCAGCACGACCTCGGCGCCCGCCACTGCCTCTACCGGTGGTGCGGCCGCAGCGCTATCGCCGGAATTGGCGACCAGCGCCTGGACATCTTCTCTTTCGGGCTGCCGCGAGCCGTAGACGACGGTATGCCCTGCCTTACCCCAGCGCGCCCCAAGTGTGCCGCCCACATTCCCGGTGCCGATGATTGCGATCTTCATTCTCTGTTCCTCACATGGCAAAGGTGAGTCGATTCAGTCGTCACGTTTCTAGATGCTCTTCCGGCAGCGAGTGATACCCAGCGCGGCGAAGGGCAACAGCCGGCTTGGAGGCCGGCGGCGTTGCCCGCTTTCCCCGGGGTGCGCGCAGCCACAGCGAGATCTCCTCTGGCTGCATCGTCTGCTCCACGACGTCGAGCAGCGCGCCTGCCAGCACCTCAAGCTCGACCTCACTCCGCACGCGGCCGCCAAAGCGGGCGAGGATCCGGCGGCTGTCGTACTTCTGGCGGTAGAAGCGGCGGTCAATGAAGCTCTGCACCCGCCGCCGTAAGGGCGTGAACAGGGCGGCAATCAGTAGTGTGGAAAAGGTGGTGATGAGGCTGGAGCGTGTCTCGCCGGTAAGGGCGGCGAGAAGGCGTTGCATGACCACGATACTCAAATAAAAGCTACCGGCGAGTAGCGCTGTCAGAATCGAGTAGATCAGCGTGCGCCGGATGACAAGATCGATGTCAAATAGCCGGTGGCGCAGAATGGCCACGCCGATAGAGAGCGGAATGAGCGCCATAGCCGCCACAGCCAGGGTATTGCCGGCGAGGTGGGCAACCGTGCCAGGCTCGAGATCAGGCAGCAGCAGCTGTGCAGCGACGATCAGCGTGTAACCGACGAGGGCCAGCGCGAAGCCAAAGATTACCCAACGCGTCTGCGCGCGCTCAGAAGGGTTGGAAACGCGGCGATAGCGATACACTTGGGCAGCGACGCCGACCGCGATCCAGCCGAACAGGAACAGCGCGTAAAGCGCCCGCGACCAGTTCTCCGGGTCTAGGGAGTTATTAGGGCCCAGGAGGCTAGCGAACGCAGTGAAGAGTACGAAGGCCAGCGCCGGCAGGCGCATCCAGCGGGGCACAAAGGTGCCACTGGGAAAGAGAAAGAAGAAGAGAAAAACGGTGCCTGCGCCCAGCGCGGTCAGAAAGTCCCCCAGGCGGCTCCAGAAGGGGGCAGCCTCCCAGGCACTTGCTGGCGTGGCGAAGGTCGTTCCCAGCAGAGCCAGCAGCAGGACGACAAACAGCGCCATCGGCTCTCGTCGGCGGCGAGTGAAGATCACACCTGCAACCAGCAGGCAGACGCCGGCAAAGGTGACGCTCAGCGCCACATTGTAGGCGCCATAGAAGGACGGCGTCAGACCCAGCTCCGTCAGGTTGGCCCGGGCTATCTCCTGAAACTCGGCTGAGTGGATGTCGGAGAAGGATCTGAATGTGCGAAATTGGGCCGGCAAGCCGGCGAAATAGAGCCCAAGAGCAAGCGCCGACAGCACAAGAGCCGCCAGTTGGCCGGCCGGTAGCCAGCGAGGAGTCTTCGCACGCAGATCAGGGGCTGTATTTACACCCATCGCGTCCCTTTAGCGCCAGCTCCACGGGGGCCACCACCAGAAGCGAGGACCTCCTGGTTGTAGTGCGATTGCTGCCTCTTCGGATTGCCAGTAGAGCCATGTTTCCTGAAGAACCTCTTGCGAAAGCTGGCTGATGCTCAATCCATAAAACGTCGCCTCACCTTCCTCCTGAGGGACATGCAGGGAAAGGTAGGTAACGACACGCTCGCCGGGCGCCTGGAGCTGTTTTTCCTGCACCACGCGGCTACCGGGCAGGTGCTCGTGAAACAGCCGCAGCTTCTCTTCGAGCGCCTCATGCCCTTCCAGCGCTTCTTCGCCGTTGTAGACCGGGTCGTACATGCGGTGATCGGCGGCAAAGAGTTCGGGAATCAGCTGGTACTGCTGTTGGTTAAATATCTCCTCCCAGGCGCGGGAGGCAGGGTTGGTTGCTTCGATTTGAGGCCCGGTCGGTTCAGGCTCGTCACAGTAGCGACTGGTCCAACGGGAGAGAGAACATAGAAAGCGCCGTAAGGGAGATGACACGTGTAACCCTTCCTCTTCGGCGAGTCGGGCAACGTGGCGCCGCAGCCGAATCTGACTGGTAAGTTCCTCCGATTATACACTTTTTTCGTCTCGCAATCGTTACGAGATTTCTTCCGCGAAGAAGGGTGCTTAGCTCTGGAAGGCTACTGCCGATTGTGGAATACGAAACTGCGGTGCGCTTTCATTCCCTTTGAACCGAGCTTTCACCTTATCGTAGCCGACCTGGCTGAACGGACAGACTGCCACGCATACGCCACAGCCGTAGTTTGCGGCAAAGTACTCCCGGCACCGATCGTGGTCGATACACTGCATGCCAGCGCCGTCGCCGCGCGGCCGGGGCTGATCAAAAATGGCTTCGGCGGGGCAGGAGCGGATGCACTTCTTGCACATTGCACAGAAATTACGCACCCACAGATGCTCGTTGTCCGTCTCGATAGGCAGATTCGCAATGTTGGTATAAACGGTGTTGATGCGTAGTCGGGCGCCTTCGCCGGGGGTGATAAGAAGTCCATGGTAGCCGATAGCGCCCAGTCCGGCCAGCTCCGCCAGATGGGTGTAGTCGGTTACGCCCCCCAACGCCGTACCCGGATAGCCGGCAAAGCCGTGCTCTCGGAGAAAGCGCGCCAGCCGGTTGGCAATGACAGCCATATTCTTGTAACCGCGTATCACCTCGTACTGACAGTCGAAGCTGGGCGCCGTGCTGATCGGCTCTTTGTCCATCTCCACCGTAAAGACAATGGCGTACTCGTGGGGAATGCCCTTGTCCTGGAAGATGGCGTGGCGAGGCACGCGGACATACCGGATCTCCTTCGCGCCCAGCTCTCGCGCCAATGCCTCCAGCACGGCGATAAGGTGAGGGGTGGCCTCGCGCTCGCGCGCTTCGAACTTACCATCGTACATGCGGGCGCCCCGCTGCATGTTCAGGAAGAGGGGGACTGCCCGCGCCAGAACTTTCAGCCGCTGCCCTATCGTGAAGTTGAGCATCGACATCTCCTCCGCGGGGAGATGAGCGTCAAAGGGCGTGCGCGACTTTGACTGCGGGGCCGGCCGGACGAGTGTCTCGAAGTTGTCCAGGTGGCGATCCATGCCTTCGAGAACGGCGTCGAGAGAGGGCCTGCTGCCCCGTTGGCTTATAATGTTCGAGAGTTGTTCGATCATGAGCTATTTTATCCTGGTGAACGATTCGATGGTGGTTTTATGCAACCACGCACTTGCATCCACAGTATACCGTAAAGCCCAGTGCAAGTCAATGCTTGCATATACGGTGGCGGAGCGCCTTCGTACCTCCCGTTCACTTCGCGTAGTGAAAAGCACACAACAACACCCACATCTGGTACAATTCCATCAGACCGAACAGGACAAAATCGCACCGATGCCCAAGCAGATTGCAGACGAAGATATCTTCCACGTGACGATGCGCCTCTTTGTGGAGCGGGGCTATGCGGGCGCCACCACACGCCAGATTGCCGAGGAAGCGGAGATCAACGAGGTAACCCTCTTTCGCAAATTTAGTAGCAAGGCGGAGCTGGTGGCGGCGGCGGTGGCCCACGAAGTAGGGCGGATTGCGGAGGAGGATTTCCCTTATACTGGCGATGTGGAAGCCGACCTGCTGCAGATCGTATCGGGCTATCGAGGGGCCGTTTCCCGCTACGGCGAGTTTTTACCGGTGCTGCTGGCGGAGATTCCCCGTCATCCAGAGCTGCGTCCGGTGCTTCAGGCCCCTTTCCGCGTACTAACCGCCATCGGGCGCGTGCTGGAACGGTATCAGGAGGCGGGAATCCTGCGCCCTGAACCGCCCCTCCAGGCGGTCAGTGGGCTGCTGGGGCCAGTAATGGTGCTGACGATGATGGGCGGCGCCGATCCCGACCTGGCGCTACCGTCGCCGGAGCCGGAGGCTATTGTGGCTGCTTTTCTTCACGGAAGGCTGGAAACTGGGAGCGAGCGCCGGGAAGATAGGCGAATTCCGTGATAGCTTACGCGTTGCCGACGCGATTGTTGCACGTTTTCGTTTCCTCATAGTAACGTCCAATATGATCGACCAGAAGCAGTACGAGCGGATCACACTCGCTTTGCCCTTTTTACGCAGCGCAGAGCTGCAGCTGGTACGCGCCTTTCAGGACATGGCCTACATGGCGCGGATTCCCGCGGGCCGGGATGTCTTCGTCGAGGGGGATGAAGCCGGTGCGCTGGCGCTTCTTATTTCAGGCGTGGTCCGCGTCTACAAGATCGGGGAGAGCGGCCGTGAGATCACCCTCTATCGTTTCGGTCTGGGCGAGTCCTGCATTCTGACTGCCAACGCGATTCTGAGCCAGCAGACCTTTCCGGCGATCGCCACCGTCGAGGAAGATGCCGAAGCCGTGATGATACCGTCTGACGTGTTTCGGGAATGGGTGCGGCGCTCCGATCTATGGCGGAACTTCGTCTTCGACCTGCTCTCGCAGCGGCTGGCCCGGGTCATGGAGATTGTGGACGAGGTGGCTTTTC
Organism: Promineifilaceae bacterium (SeqCode); assembly: GCA_033722535.1. Classification (GTDB taxonomy): domain Bacteria; phylum Chloroflexota; class Anaerolineae; order Promineifilales; family Promineifilaceae; genus JAAYYY01. The sequence continues at coordinate 9,454 of JAWVYW010000077.1, read as the reverse complement.
AGCGGGTCGATACCCGGTTGGCAGGGCTCCTGCTCGACCGTGGGCGGCGGCAAAATCCGGTGGTGATCACCCACCAGGAACTGGCGGCGGAGCTGGGCAGCGCGCGAGAGGTCATCAGCCGTCTGCTGGCCGGCTTTAGCGACGAAGGGATGATCCGCACCGGGCGGGGCGAGATCGAAGTTTTGGACCTCGCCGCTCTTGAACGCCACTCGCGATTGTGACATAGTCACTTACAGGGGGCGGGCACTCTCCTATACTGGGATCGACAGTTGAAATTGGTTGACTCACAAAAGGAGACAGTCCGATGAATCCCTTCGTTGCTTTTATGGCTTCACCCGCCGGTAGAGTTGTGCGCATCGTGGCCGGTATCGCCCTTATCGCCTGGGGGCTGCTGGCGCTTGGCGGTATCGTCGGCTCTATCGTCGCCGTCGTGGGCGCCGTGCCCCTGCTGGCCGGGCTCTTCGACTTCTGCATCTTCGCCCCCCTCTTCCAGGCGCCCCTCAAGGGAGCCAAAATCCGGGGTGAGCGTCGGTGATTAGCGCTCAAGAGAGGGTTGTCGCCGGCTGCGCCCGCTCTGGGTGCGCCTGGCGACGGCCCTCTTTTGACGAGAAGCAGCTGTGGGAGCCAGCTCCTTGAATATAACTTCTGGCGATGGCCGCCAGAGATGCGCAGCTACCGAGGAAACTACTATTAGCGAGTAGTATCGCTTCCGCTACAAGAGGTCCGACCCTGCTATCACATCTGGTAGGGTCAGGCGAACGCGCGTAAAGTGCCGCGGCTCGCTTTCCAGCACCAACGTGCCCCCGATGATCGCCATCATCGTGCTGTGCAGCGCCAGCCCCCGCCCTTCATCAGGACCGGCGTCGGGAGCGACCCCGATCCCGTTATCCTCAACGCTCAGTTCGAGGTGCGCGTGGCGCCGGTAAGCGCTGATGAGGAGGTGAAGCGGCTCCTGCTCGTGTTCCCCGGCGCCCCGCCCGTGACGAGCCGCGTTACGAATCGCCTCGCGAGCAGCGTAGAAGAGGACTTCTGACTCGAGCGAAGAGAGAGCGCGCACGCGTTGCTCCGCCGCCGGTTCGACCTCCCATGAAATGGCGTCAAAGGCCCCCGCAAGCTCTTTCTCCACTGTCTGGCGCAATGCGCCGAGAACGCCCAGCCGCATCACCGTCGGCGTGGTCGTGGCGGGTACGTCGCGCAGCAGGTCGGAGATTTCACGGTGCGCGCGGCTGAGGAGGGAGATAGCCGCATCAGACTCGCCGCTGCTGAGGGCCAGCAACGCGGCATGCAGGTGAGGCAGCACGTCATCATGGAGCACGCGCCGCGTCCGGCGGTCCGCAATCTGGGTGGCGGCGAGCCGACGCCGCTGTAGTTCGAGCAGCTGCCGGCCCATTTCGCCGCTGGCCCGCGTGTCGATAAGCCGCTCGCCGCTGGCGCGGGCAATCTCCATCTCTTCCTGTGTGTACAGGCTGCCGTCCTTCTTCTCGCCCAGAAGGAGCACGCCGATCAAGCCTCGCGTACCCCATAGTGGGATAGCCCAGCTTGCGCCGCCCCAGAGTGCGGGGTTGATAGAGAAGCTGAGCTGCCGGGGGGAGGAAAAATAGTCCATAAGCGTGGTGAAAGCCGGCAGCTCCCCCCGGCTATCCGTCGGGTACTGTAGCGGTTTACCGGCGAGAGGAGCCAGCGCGCCTAACGGCACCAGAAAGGCGCGCCGGGCGCCCAGAATGTCCCGGCAGAGGAGTTGAAAGGAGGCGTTGGTCGGGGTGGGGGAGGACAGAAAGCGGTCGTAGAGATTCTGGCTGGCGATAAAAGGGCGCAGGTGGTCGACGTAGCGCTGGCGCTCGTTATCGGCGACACGGTTTAGCAGGGCGACGCTGCCCGCCATCAGCAGCGCTGCCAGCAGGACGACGTACACAGGGCGGAGTGGCAGCGCCAGCGCAGCGCCGGTCAGGAGGCTGAACAACGCCGCCAGCAACAGCACCTGACGCCACTGGCGGCGCAGTCCGCCTCGCGGCAGGCTCTTGCCGGTGAAAATCTCATAGGCCACCACCGCCTGCCCGATGGCGACGACGGCAGCGCTGATGAGGAGGCTGATGAGTAAATCAAACTGCCCTGTGCGGCTGAGGAAGGCGTCGGCGAGAGGTGCATTCGCAGCAGGTGGAATACTCTTTAAGGCCCAGACGAGGAAGATGACGACGGCGAAGCTAACCAGAAGCAGCAGGAAAGAGGCGAGGAGCAACCACCGCCGCGCCCGGCGCCGCGCCAGCGCGCCCATCAAACGTACACTGGGCCCGGGGCGCAGCAACGCATCCACCGCGAGGAGGTTACAGGCAACAAGATAGAACGCGTAGGCTCCGACGATCCAGGAGGCTTGATTGAGCCGGCTGATGAAGGCGGGCAGGGCAGGGGGGCCGGCGCGAAAGGAGCCGGCGACGACGACCATCGCGACTGTTCCGACGACGGCGATGGCCAGGATGAGTAGGAGCCAAGGGTGCTGACGGCGGCGCAGCGCCGACGCCTCCTCATGCCAGAAGCCGCTGTACCAGAGCATTACCAGATACCAGCTCAGGGGCATGGCCACCGTCAGCGCGAGGCCCGTATACCACCAGAAGCCAAGACGCCATAGCGGGCTGTCCGGAGCCTGGCTGAGGATGGCTGTGTGGGTGAAGAAAAAGCCCCCGCCGCTGAGCAGCCCGATGCCAGCCAGCCAGATGCCCCACGTGCGGCGCTCGGCGTTCAACAGAACGGTGACGCCTAGCCAGAACAGGAGGAGCGTGTTGAACAGACTGAAAGTAGTTGCCGCCCCGTCAAGGAGCAGGTTCTCTGTCATCGCCGGACGGGAAAAGGGGAGGGCGGACGGAAAAGAGCGATCACCGATCGCACGGTTCCCACCTGCCGTTAGGTCCGAGAGCGTAGGCTTGGCCCTCGTCATCCCACCTCAGGAGCCGGCCCTCTTTGACGATGATGGCCACGCGGGTGCGCGCTATCTTCTCGTCCGTTGCCGTTTCGTTTAGTCCCCAGGCGGTATAGATCTGTCCGTTAACCCTGCTGATAGTCCGTTTGTCGCGAAAGCCGAGCTGGCTGGCGATCTGTTCATTACTCATCCCACTGGCCAGCATTCGTGCCACCTCCTGCTCGTTCGGCTCCAGGAGCGCCATCGGCGACTGGCTCTCTTTATGGCGCACCTCGTGGACACGGGATTCGATGTCCGGATCGATGAAGCTGCGCCCGGCGCGCGCATCTTGAAGTAGGGGCACGATCATGTCAGGCAGCAAAAAGTTCGACTTGCGGACGTAGGCGTAGTGGCTGAGAATGCCGGAGTGGAGGAAATCCTGGTAGTAGGCGTCGTCGTCCTGAATCGAGTAAAAGACGACGGGGTGGCGCGGCACTTCCCGCCGAATCGCCACTGCCGCTTCAATGCCATTGAGCGCCCCGTCCAGTTGCACATCCATGAGGATCGCGTCCGGCACCTGCTCCTGGCAGTAGGCGACCGCCTCTTCACCGCTGCTGCAGCTCGCCACAACCTTCACCTGGCCGGTGCTTTCTAGCCCGGCTTTCAGCGCCGGGCGGAGTCTGTCGTTGTCTTCTACGATTAATAGCGTGATCATCTTCTTTATCTGTCCTTCTCCATTCCCGCTAGCGTCTCAAAACGTGCCGCGCGTGTCAAGCACGTACGTGCGCCAGATCGTGGATGCAGGGTGTGGAAATGGACCCGCCCAGGGGTGTATAAACAGATAGAAAGCTGGTATGTTCGCAGAGGCAGCGCATACAAAGGAACACAAGGAGATAAGGAAATGGAAGGAGACAAACAGAAAGGTCACGGACGGCGCAGGAGGCAGTGGCGAATAGCGGCCTGGAGCGCCGCAGCGCTCGTCCTGCTGCTGCCGTTGATTGCCATGCAGCTTACCGACGAAGTAAACTGGACGCCATTCGATTTCCTTTTCGCCGGTGCCCTGCTCGTTAGCGTCGGCGTCGCCTTTGAGCTAACGGTAAGGAAGACGCGCAACAATGCCTACCGCGCCGGCGTCGGCATTGCGCTTGCGGCGGCGTTTCTCCTCATATGGCTCAACGGCGCCGTGGGCATAATCGGCTCTGAAGATAATCCTCTCAACATGATGTACGTTGGTGTGCTCGCCGTGGCGATCGTCGGGGCGCTTGTCGCGCGCTTCCAGGGCGAGGGAATGGCGCGTGCGATGTTCGCAACAGCGCTCGCTCAGGCGGTGGTCACAGCGATCGCGCTCGCCGCCGGCTTCGGCTCCTCGTGGTGGGATCTCGCGCGGACGGTGTTGCTCAATGGCTTCTTCGCCACACTGTGGGCCGGCTCTGCGCTGCTGTTTCAGATGGCGGCAAACGGACAGGCCCCGCGTGACGGGGCGTAACCTCCGTTGCAGGCAGACGAAACGCGCTCGCGACCGGCAGGAAGCGGAAGCGGTCGACGAACAGCTGAAGGAGCTGACGATGCATAAACTGCTAGCGGCACTGACGTTCTTATTCGGGCTCGTGCTCATGTTGGCGAAAGTGGTTGTCGACAGCGAGCCGGGCGCACTTCCGATATTGCTGGTCCTGCTGGGTGCCGGCTGGTACTTCATCATCCCCGCCTTGAGGGGTAGGGGGCAAGGGGGGCGGAAATCTCCGCACGAATGAACCGCGACCGGTCCGTTCGCTTGTCGTCTCTGTCGCCCGTCCGCGTAGGGGCCAGGCGGCGGTGCGGTGCAGAATTACGGCGGCCGGCCGTGCAGTCCGCCGGCAGCGCAATGAGCGTTTCGGATAGCAGCGCCTGCCAGGGCGTGGCGTCATCACCGTGCGTGTACTCGTCGTCGTGCACGCCGCATCCACGGGCGCGCAGTACGGTGTAGGAGTGGTGATTGGAGAGCAGCTAGCAGGGGGGGGCGCTCAGCTCGCGTCCACCTTCCGCGCGCGGCGTTCAGCAGAACAGCGCCAACAGAGCGATGATGTTGCCGAAGGGAAGCGAATGTTGCAGGAATGAGCGGCGTTCCCCGGGTGCCGCCCATCTCCCTCTGTATGATCAGGTGCTTCAGCTTTCTCTGTACACTTGCAGCCTCAATCGGTCCGCAGCTATGATAGATCATGGCTACCGGTTCAGGAAGATGAGATGTGCGAAATAAAGTAACGAGGCTGTTGAAAGGCTGGGGGCGCAAACCTATAGAGGTGGTCGCCCGTGTGGGATACGCGGCCAACGGGCTGATGTATGTAGCGGTCGGGCTGCTTGCCCTGCAGGCTGCACTTCGTGGTCGCGGTGATGTGGGCGTCGATCGGCGCGAGGCGCTCCTCTATATCCTGACCGGTCCCTTTGGGCGCCTGCTGCTGGCAGTCATCGCCCTCGGCCTGGTGGGCTATGCGGTGGGCCATCTGGCGATGGCGACGCGTGATCCGGCGCGAGAGAAGAGAAAGGGTATCCCCGCGCTCGTCAATCGGGGTGCTCATGGTTTTACGGCCATTGTCCACTTCAGCCTTGCGTTGGCCGCATTTGAGCTTCTATTCACCGGCTTTTTCGATCCGGGAAACTTACCCGACGATTGGACGGCGCGCGTGATGGAACATTCGTCCGGGCGCTGGCTAATTGCGGCGAGTGGTCTGGTAGTGTTGGGCTATGCCATCTATGCGCTATACCGGGCGTACTCGGCGAGCTTCATCAAAGCATTCGTCCGCCCGCTTAACGAGAGCCAGCAACAGCGGGGCGTGGTGACCGGGAAAATTGGCTATGCCGCCCGCGCTATCGTATACGCGCTCATCGGCTCCTTTCTGATCCGCGCCGCCTGGTTTCGGGACCCGAGGGAGGCCGGCGGCCTGGGCGATGCGCTGGCAACGCTGGCCGAACAGCAGTTCGGCCCCTACTTACTCGGCGCCGTCGCCGCCGGCCTGATAGCATTCGGTCTCTACGGTATCTTCCTCTCCCGCTACCGGGATCTGAATCTGTAGCGGGTGGCGCGAACGTCCTGTCCAGCCGTTAGAAGCGAGCTCACTCTACCAGGGCTGCCGTTGGTGGGGATAAGAGGCGAGCTATCCCCCAACCCTCAGGTATGACAGTGGAGGCTGGATCGGCTCATCCGGCGGCCTGGTCCGCGCGGACCAGATTCGCCCCCGACGCCGCCTAGCAGATGTAGATGGCGGGCAGCAGGCAGGTGCCTAATTTGCAGGCGGTACGAGAGCATGGCCAAGGGAAAAGAGACATTGCGTAAGCTCGAGTGTGGCCTGCTCTGGCCACGGGCAATCGCTTATCGGTGCGCGAGCGCTTTCGTCAAAAGTGGGCATAAAAGGTACAGGAGGCGAAGAGCGCAGCCTTACAGGCGCGTCAAATCGCACTCCCAGGTGGTAACCGCAAGCCCGCTCGCTCGTACAGCCAGTGCACCTGCATAGCCTGGCGCCGGTGCCAGATCCCACAGCGACCACTGCTGCGCTTCCTGATCATCGTCTTCTGTGTGGATAAGACGTGCCGGTTCGCCGGGTGCCAGCGACACCTCAAAACTGTCGAGCGGTAGCGAGAGCCCCATTCCCTGTGCTTTGATAAAAGCTTCCTTTCGCGTCCATCCCTTGAAAAAGGCAACAGCCTGTATACCGCCGGACAACTCTGCCAACGCCTGGCGCTCGCGGGGCGCGAAGAACCGTTGCGCTATCTCCACATAGTCCACACCGGGGTCGACCCGCTCGACATCCACGCCAACCGCTCGCGCCGCGGAAAAGGCGTACAACACAAGGGCCCCGGAGTGGGCCACGTTGAAGTGCAGCGGTGGCTCCCGGCTCGGAAGATGCAGAGAGGGCCGGCCGAAGTCATTGTAAGCGAAAACCAGCTTCTTCGGGTCCAACTCCAGGTAATGTGCTAGGAGGTGGCGCAGCAGGCCCCGACCGGCCACAAACCGCTGCCGGTGCCGTTCAAAGTAAAAGCGCGCTGCACGCTGCTGCTCATCAGGCGATAGGGTCTGATGGAACATGCTCCGCGTGTCGGCCTCTACATCTAGCGAGGCCCGCCAGACATCGATGCGCTTCACCGGGTATCCCAAGTGATGGGAAGGCGAGACGTGAATGTAGTTCATCGCCCCCGATTATACCAAGAGGAGGGAGGTAGCGAACGGCCGAGCGCCGCCTCTTGCTTCAGTTGCGTGTCGTGAAGGATGCTCAATTTTGCTGAGCAACCCACGCAAGCGGCGCGCCCAGACGTCGACGGCATTGGCCTCGGCTCGACTGAGGCGGGGCCAATGCCGAAATCCACTTCACCTACTGGCGCACTGTGGACAACGACCACACCATCTCTCTGTTCGGCAGGCCCAGGCAGGGCTTACAAAATCCAGAGCCCACAGCTGCCTCTCCTCGATGCTGGCCGGAACGGTGCGCTGGGCGGTGGTGGTGGTGACGCCGAAGCGACGTTGCCTGCCGCGCATGAAGGCGTGCAGCCGGAGATAGAGTATCTTTTTCTCCTATCGTGGGAGAAGCAGCGATCCGTCGTCAAGCCGTGAGTCTACGCGCGGAATCACTCAGCCGGAAGCAGAGCTGTCTGTGCTACCCTTGGAAGAATAGATGTCAGCGTCACTCGAGACAAACGGCGGTCCGAGCAACTATAGCGCGCAGACATGCATGTTTAAGCGGGACCATTCATCATGACCACAAGGCGGTCCAGTACTGCTTCATAGCTCAGTGCAGCAAAGTCAGTGGTATCCAGTCGAAGCACCCGACCCTCGAGCTCGAGTCTCAAAGGCCGTTCTTGCCCTAGCGATGTTGCAAGTTCGTCCAAAGTCTCTATATCTACGTGGCCATCATGGCGCACCCCCGACTCGGCCCGACTTTTGAACCGCTGCAACAGTACCTCGCTATCGGCGTCACAAATAATCTGCAGGATTCTTACCTCATGGTGTCTCTCGAGTGTCTGCAGTTTGGGTGATGCCAGCTCAGGATAAAACGCATTTTCCAAAATCACAGAGTTTCCGCTTTCGAGTTGAATGTCAGCAAGACTATACATCAGCTCCACGCTGGCGCGCCCAAGCGCTTTGGACCATTCCCGATCTCGCCAGCCAAGCTCGTTGAACAGGACTTCTTTAATACGGTCTTTGCTGATGACGGGGAACCTGAGTTGTTTCCCTAGCCAAGCGGCCAATGTGGACTTTCCTGCCGCCGGTCGTCCCGTAACCACTATTAACCAAGGCATTGACGTTGAACAGGTGAAACTCTTTCCTGGACGGGCCGGTCACTTACTTCGTGAACTCCTGCGTCAAACGACATCAAGATTGGAATCGCGCTCCCTCAATTCTGGATAGCCCGCTCGCAGGCGACGGCGCGGAACGCCGACCATCACGGCGCGGGCATCCAACCTCGCCTGGAGGCGCTGGCCCGGCGTGAGCTTCACACGGGCGCGCATCAGGTCACCATCGGTATGCGTGAAGCGGTGTTCAGCTAGCTCGAGCACAGCCTCACCCCAGGGCAAAAGGGACCGAGCTTTCTCTCTCACTATTGTAACACGCTTCGTGAGAAACGCGCTCACTAATCAGGAGGTAGACGTGCGGTCGTCGACTGCGGACGCCGCGAAGAATGACGGTAAAGGCGCGCTCCATCGGCCCGCTTTCCCGGCCGGCGGCGATGCACATGCCGAGGATGTAGGCACCCTCTCCCCGCAGTTTCGCCGCGCGCTCGGGTACGCTCCGCGTGTGGATGTACTGCTGCAACAGAAGGACAAGGGTCGCCGTTTGTCGGTGAACTTTGAGATCTGCCAAACCGACCCGGTTGCCAAGCGCGCGAGGCTCGCGGCAGCGCACCGCTTCGAGCCGCAGGCGTCCCGCGCCCTTTTCCTCTCCGTGGCCAGTTCTTACGTCTGCAGCGGCCGCCGTGACCGTGCAGTCAAAACGGTCCTGCCGATGCGCCGGCTGGGCATGGGCCGCCTCGCCTACCAGATGGTGCTGCTGCCTCATCATTCAGGTGCCGAAGTCAGGGGCCTCAACCACCTCTCGCCGGAGGAGCTGGCACTGGAGGCTGGCTATTGGCGTGGTCGGGGCAATGGCGCGCTCCCTGACGATAACGGCGCGGGTTATGGAGCGGGCGAACGGAGATATGGTCTTTGCGGCGAACGTGATGGAAGCGCTGCTTTAACTGACATTTTTCAGCACACTTTCCCGACGTTGGCGGAGCGTTGACAGTCGGTGACGGAGCATTGACAGGCGGTTGGCGAGTGACGAGCATACTACAGACAGGTTATTAAGCAGGAGACGCCTCAGGAGGCAAAAATGTTCAAGGTTCGTCCTTCTCATGTCCATTTCGTCGCCCTGTTCGCTCTCGTTACCCTCCTCGCTGGCGCCCTTCTGGTCGGAGCGGGGCTAACTGGTGACGCGATCGCCGGTATCAGCACCAGTCCCGGCTACGGTGCTGACAGTGGAGAGGTCTCTCGGCGCCAAGGCTCCATCTATGATGGCAACGGTGGTGCAGGTGTCGCCGGGTTAGATATCGGCGGGTCAAC
>JAWVYW010000076.1:0-16820 GCA_033722535.1 Promineifilaceae bacterium (SeqCode) | reverse complement strand
TACGAGTTCTCAGAAACTCTTTTCGAACAGGGGATAGAGACGGGGGCGTGGATTCAGCTCTTCCTGTACGAGAACGACGACCACAACCTGACGATCCACTGGACCTCGGCGATGAAGCGTTCGCTTGTCTTTTTTGACACGCGGCTGAAGGGGGGGCAGTAGGCTCGGGGCCGACGCCTCAGCGCCGTTTCAGACCGGCACATATAACTTTGGTGCCAGCAGGACGCACGAGTACCAGAATCAAGCCCTTCTTTCGACGTAGGAGAAAGCCGTGCCCCAACTCCCCCAAAGTCCACACCAGCTGACGCCCGCTCTGCTCACAGACCTCCTCCGGCCCCACTTACTCGGTGAGGCTCATCACATCGTCGCCCTCCGCAGCGAGCCGATCGCCCTGGAAGCCGGCTCCCTCGGCCAACTGGCCCGCCTCCACCTCGCCTATGCTCCGTCCACCGCCCACCTGCCGCCGACGATGATCGCCAAGATGCACACCGCCGACGCCGCGGTCGCCGCCACCGGCGCCATCTTCACCCCCGACAAAATTGAGCACGCCTTTTACCGCGAGCTGGCCCACCAGATCCCCGTCCGCGTCCCCGCCCGCTACGGCAGCGCGATGGAGCCGGAGGCCGGACGCTTTCTCCTCCTGCTTGAAGATCTCACCCGCCTGCCGGCCCGCGGCGCCGATCAGGTCGCCGGCTGCTCGCTGGACGAGGCGCTGCGCGCCGTCACCACCGCCGCCCGCCTCCATGCCGGCTGGTGGGCCCACCCCAAAGCACTGCCCCGGTGGCTCCCGGCAGCCTTCACCTCCGGCCCTGTCGACGCCTACGTGCAGAACCTTTATCGCGAAGCCTGGCCGCGCTTCCTCGCCCGCGCCCGCGAAATTCTACCCGCTACCGCGCGCGGCCGCGCATGGGAGACGATGGTCCACATCGGTGCCGACCTCCCGGCAGCCAGCGCCGGGGCCGCCGCCTCCCTGGCGCGCGCTCCCCAGACCCTGATCCACGTCGACTTCCGCCTCGACAATCTCTTCCTGACCGCCGACGAGATCATCGTCGTCGACTGGCAGGACATCCACCGCGGCCCCGGCGCCTACGACCTCGCCTACTTTATCGCCACCTCCCTCGACCCGGCCCTGCTCCGCGAGCACGAACCCTCCCTGCTCCGCCACTACCACCACACGCTGCAGGAGGAAGGCGTACACGACTACTCGCTCGCTGACCTCCACACACACTATCGCCAGAGCCTGTACGGCTGCATGGAGCAAATGGTGCTGACCGCCGCCTCCGTCGATAGGGAGACGAGGCGCGGAGCGGCACTGGCGCGGGTGCTGGTGGAGCGGTTGGTCGGGGTGTTTAGGCGGTGGATTGACCGGTCTGCCACCTGACAGTACGCTGCCCTCAGTATGGAAGAAGGAGATCGCCAATGGCTTACCCCTCGGCAGATGAAGCCCCGCGTCTGACAACGGAAGTGGCAAAATTCTGGCTACCACAGGGCCAGTGGACGGAGATCAACTACCTGCAGCTAGCCGATTCGCAGCGGATCGTGGAGCTTTCGAAAGGAACGTCATCGGCGGGCGGTTGGGAGTCTTATTTAGCCATCGCAGCGTAGGCCTGGGCACCAGCCGACAAAAACCGGCTACGATCAGATCGCGCTCTGAAAAGACCGAACATCTGCCGGCGCTACACACACCGCACCGCCACCATCGTAATGTCATCACTCTGCTTCGCCTCCCCGATATGCGCGTGCACGCCCGCCGCCAGATGATCGAGCGCCGCTTGGGCGCCGGGGGGAGCGGAGTGGATCGTCTGCAGAAGGCGGTCGTCGCCGTAGAAGGCGCCGTCCTCGGCGCGGGCCTCGGTGACGCCATCGGTGAAGGCGATGAAGGTGTCGCCGGGGGAGAGGTCGATCGTTTCGACGCCGAATTTCATGTTAGGCAGCATGCCGACGGCGGGGCCGGTGGGCGCCAGATAGGTGGGCTGGCCGCCGCCGCCACGAAGGAGGATCGGCGGTTCATGGCCGGCGTTGATGTAGACCAGGCGGCCGCTGGCAGTGTCGAGGAGTGCGAAGAAAACGGTGGCGAACATGTTCGAGCTGCCGTGGGTGGTGGCGATATAGTCGTTGGTGAGGGAGACGGCGTGGCGCAGGCGCACCTCGCCGTCGATGGCTTCTTCCAGCCGGGCCAGCTCCAGCGGGCCGCGGCGGGTGGGGGTCACGTCGCGGTGCGCGATGGCCCGCAGCAGGGTGCGGAAGAGGGCCATGAAGAGCGCCGCGCCGACCCCTTTGTCGCAGACGTCGGCGATGATGAGGGCCACTGTGCGCCGGTCGGCGAGCTCGAAGGCGTCGTAGAAGTCGCCGGCCACCTGGCGCGCCGCCTGAAAGTAGGCGGCGATCTCCCACCCCTCGGCGGCAGGTAGCTGCTCCGGGAAGAAGCCGCTTTGAATCTCGCGCCCGATCTCCAGGTCGCGCTCCAGGCTCTGGGCGTAGAGCCGCTCCTTGTCGCGCAGCCGTTTCTTTTCCAGGCTGGCGTCGACGCGCGCGCGCAGGAGGACGGGGTTGAACGGCTTGGGGAGGTAATCCTCGGCCCCCATTTCGATGCAGCGCACGACGCTTTTCAACTCGTCCACGGCGGAGACCATAATGACCGGGATGTGGCACAGCGTGTCGTGGGCCTTCATCGCCTCCAGCGTCTGGTAGCCATCGAGGACAGGCATCATAATGTCCAGGAGGACGAGGTCGAACGGCGTGGCGTGGAGCATCTCCAGCGCCTGGCGGCCGTTCTCGGCGACGGCGACGGTATGCCCCTGCCGCTGCAGACGGCGGGAGAGCATGTCGCGGTTCAATTCGTTGTCGTCGACGACGAGGAGGTAGCCGGGGTCAACGTTGGACATGAGAAGTAATCCTTAAAAGGCTTGCGGTGCCCGCCAGTGGCGACGCCCCGCTCCGGGCGCCTATAGGTCGCCAGGCAGGGCCATCACCTGTCTAGTCGCGCCCCAACAGACGCTTCAGGTACGGCAGGTGCTGGGCGGCGGTGCGAGCGCCTTCTTCGATGATGTAAGGGAGGTCGTCGGTGCCGAAGGCGGAGATGGGGCGGTCGAAGTCAGGCCAGAGGGAGATAATCTCCGCGTGGTGCACGGCGTTGTGAAAGGCATGAGACGCTTTGAGTATGTTGTTCATGTAGAGGGCGTTGAGGTGGGACTGCACGGCGTTGAAGGAGCGCAGGCGGCTGCGCGTGGGGAGCTCAAAGCCCATGGCAAGGATGATCTGCGCCCCCTCGCGGATGGCGACGTCCACCGGCAACGGGTCGGCAACAGCCCCGTCGGTCAGCAGTTGGCCGTCGACCTCCCACGGCGGAAAGATCATGGGGATGGCGATGCTGGCACGAATGGCGTCGCGCAGGTAGCCCTCGCGCAACACCACGGGCTCGCCGCTGTAGAAGCTGGTGGCGACGACATAGAGTGGCAGGCGCGTGTCGGCAAAGGTGCGGTCGCCGAAGGCCCGCACCAGCCGCTCCTGCACCGGGGCATCGTCCACGAGCCCGGAGCGCTCGTCGAAGCGGACCTCGCGCGCCATCACCGCTTTGAGATTGGAGGCGTAGCCCGACATGAGGTCGCTCGTCCAGAAGTCGAGCGTCATTTCCTCGTAGGCGGCGACGTCGCCGCCGAGGGCGATGGCGGCGGCGTACATGCTGCCCCCGCTGCAGCCGACGACCATGTCGAGAGGAATCTTTTCTTCCTCCAGCAGGCGCCACAAGCCGAGCGCGGCGGCGCACTTGACGCTGCCGGAGCCGATGACGAGGGCCAGACGGGGAGAGGCTGCTGTGCTCATTGGAGGGCGAGGCAGGTTAGGGTCGGGGCGACGCAGGCGCATCCACTTGCCAAGCAGCCCTCAGAACCGCCTCCCGCTCGCCTCGCCCGCACACAGCCACGCAGTGCTGCCATCATCCCGCAAAGCTACCCACCGCCGCGTCGGCGTCGTCGTACATCTTGAGGATGCTGGTAAAGCCACTCATCGCCAGCACCTTCGCCACCCCCTTCTGGACCCCGGCCAGGCGCAGGTCGCCCCCTTTCTGGCGGCTCTCTTTCACCCCCGCCAGGAGGGCGCGGAGGCCGGCGCTGCTGGCGTAGTCGACCTGCGAGAGGTCGGCGACGAGGTTTACATCCCCCTCGGCGAGCTCATCCTGAAGCGCCTGCTGAAACTGCTCGGCGGTCAGGGCGTCGATGCTGCCCGCGACACGCACCATGGTCACGCCGTCTTGTTCGTCCACGGAAATATTCATCATTCCTCCTTCGGTAGGTACGCTTCAATCTTGCCGAGCAGGCGGCGGAACTCGATCGGCTTCGTATCATAGTCGTCGCAACCGGCACTAAGCGCCTTCTGGCGATCGCCCTCCATGGCGTGCGCAGTCAGGGCGATGATAGGGATAGAGGCCGTCGCGGCATCGCCCTTCAGCTGTCGTGTGGCCTCCCAGCCGTCCATCACCGGCAGGCTCATGTCCATGAGGATCAGATCCGGCGCGTCGGCGCGAGCCATCTCCACCGCCGTCTGACCGTCGTGCGCCACCGCCACGGCGTAGCCACGGCGCGAGAGACGTCGCGAAAGCATATCGCGGTTCAGTTCATTATCCTCGACGAGCAGGATCATCATTTCCCTTTCTCCTCGGTCGCTACGCCACGCGCGCCCGGCTGCCCAGTGCCGCCCGGCCCCTCAAAATGGCGGCCATCTTCCCTGCGCACCGGGATCCGCATATCGAAAACCGAGCCCTCCCCTGAGTGGCTCTCGACGGTGAGTGCGCCGCCCAGCAGGCGGCAGAGGCGCTGGCTGATGGCCAGTGTCAGTCCGCCCTCCACGAAGCGCCGGCCGTCCACATGGCGGCCCGCGGTGAAGGGATCGAACAGGGCTTCCGCCTCGGCAGACGTAATCTGCAGCGCATCGTCGGCGACGAGAAAGCGCACCCAGCCGATCTGCTCCGCTTCCCCACCTGCGGATGGCGCGGCGGGGTACCCTGGGGCGGTGGGCGCCGCTTCAGGCGCAGCGGCCCTGGGCTCCACCTCCAGGCGCAGCGCGCCGTCATCACTGAAACGCTTGACGCCGCTGAGGAGGCCAAAGAGAGCATCGCGCGTCTTCAGCGGATCGCCCACGACGGAGGCGACGGCAACAGCGGACTCTTGCCCACCGGCAGCGCCCTTGCCGCTGCGCTGTGGGACGTGCAGGGCCACCTGCTTCCCCTGGGCCTCGAACTGGAACGCGACATCGCGCGCGAGGGCGACGGGGTCGAACGGGCACAGCTCCAGCTCCGCCATGCCCGCGTCGAGGCGGGATAGCTCCAGCAGGTTGCCGATGGTCTCTAGGAGATGGTGTGCGGCGCCATGGACCTTCTGCAGGTCGGGGATGAACTCCTCCTGCCCGAACGCCTCGGCATCCTCCAGCAGTAGCTCGGTGTAGCCGATGATGTGGTTGAGGGGCGTGCGGAGCTCGTGGCTCATGTTGGCCATGAAGGCGCTTTTGGCCTGGCTCGCCGCCTCCGCGGCGTCCCGCGCCTGCTGCATCTCTTCGGCGCGGCGGCGGAAGGTGACGTCGCTGCTGACGACCACGCGTCCGATCTGGCGCCCGCGCCGGTTGTAGACGGGGGAAATACGCAGGTCGATGTCGCGCTCCTCGCCGCCCACCGGCAGGCGCACGCTGGTCGTGCGCAGCTCGCCCGCCTGCGCCAGCTCCGGCGGCACGGCGGGCCAGGCGGCCACAATCTCCTCCACGCTGGCTCCGACAACCGCGTCAAGGTCAGGCAGGGCACGGCGCAGAAAGGCGCGGGCGGCGGGGTTGGCGTCGACCACACGGTTCCGCTCGTCGACGACGACGATGCCGTCACTGAGGCTGTTAAAGACGCTGTCCCGCGCCAGCGGCGCCACGTCGAGCAAGCGGTGGCGGAAGAGGCTCCAGCCGAGGGCCAGCCCGGTGATGACGAAGGCAAAGGGCGTCGGGTCGAGCCGGCCGGTGGGCAGCAGCCCGGGCAATACGCCCGAGACGAAGAGGGCGTTGGCCACCCAGGGGGCGAAGAGGCCAACGAGCAGAAAAGCGATCTGGGAGCGATAGAGGCGGCCATGACCGCCAAAGGCGACCCGCAGCAGGAGCACCGTGCCGCCGGTGAGCAGCAGGTAGGAGTAGGCGGTGTGGACCCAGAACCAGACGCCTCGGTCGGCAACGAGCGTGCGCGGCGGCCCCTCCACGAAGGCGACGTCATGCCAGAAGAGGCCATGCAGGCTGCCGTCTGCCTGGTTGGTCAGCATGATAATCAGCGAGAGCGCCGGCAGCGCGTAGACGGCGGCGAGGCGCCCGCGGTCGAGCCAGTCCCCGTGATGAGCGTACTGGGCGGCAAAGATGAACCACAGCGGAGGGACGACGATCACCGCGAGGTAGGTAACTTTTAGGGCCAGGAACATCGCCCCTTCGGCCGGCGCCAGCGCCAGCTGCGCGCCGTAGGCGAGCGCCCAGAAGCCGATGGCGCCCATCATCAGGGCGAAGGGCAGCGCGCCGGCCTGCTCGCGCCGCGGCCAGACGGCGGCGGCGACGAAAACACAGACGGCGGCGGCTGCGAAAAGCGCCAGCACGTAGGGGAGGTTGAGGAAGTCGATCATCATTCCAGCTTTGCCGGCCTGCGGGCAAGCGTTGCCACCTGAGCCCGCAGCTCCTCCACGAGCTCGTCCCAGCTGTAGGCGCTCTTCTGCAAAAAGTTACGCACGCCGCCGTTCATCCGCTCCCGATCCTCCGGGGTAATGTCCTTGGCGGTGATGACGACGATCGGGACGTCCGCCATCCCCTGCATGCGCCGGAAGCGCGCCACAAATTCAAAGCCGTCCATCTCCGGCATCATCAGGTCCAGGAGGACGAGACCAGGGTGGACTTCCTCCACCCGCTCCAGCGCCACGCGGCCATTCTCTGCCGTCAGCACCGCCCACCCCTCGCGCCGCAGCACGCGCGAGAGCATCTCCCGCGTCGGCTCGTGGTCTTCCACCACCAGCACCGGCCCCGCCTGCTGGTTGGCCTGGTAGAGGCGCAGGAGATCCCCAAGCCGCTCACGTTCGATCGGCTTGGCCAGGTAGTCGGAGGCGCCGAGGGCAAAGCCCATCCGCTTGTTGTCGACCATCGTGAGCATGATCACCGGGATATCGGCCACGGCGGGGTCCGCCTTCAGCGCGCGCAGCACCATCCAGCCATCCATGCCGGGCATCAGTACGTCGAGCGTGATGGCAAAGGGCTGGAGCGCGCGCGCCATCTCCAGCGCCCGTTCGCCGTCGGCGGCCGTGCGCACCGTAAAGCCTTCCTTGGCCAGGAAGCGGCAGAGGAGGTCTCGCGCCGTCGGATCGTCGTCAACTACGAGGACGACGGCGCCCGTTCCCCCCTCACCCGCGACCGCTTTCTCGGCCGCCGCCACCGCACGCGGCGTCTTGCCCACAATGCGGGGCAGGTGAATGGTGAAGGTGGAGCCGACGCCGGGCTCACTCTCTACGGTGACGTGGCCGCCCATCATTTCACAGAAGCGGCGGGTGATGGCCAGGCCGAGGCCGGTGCCGCCGTACTTGCGCGTGGTGGAGGCGTCGGCCTGAGTGAAGGGCTGGAACAGCTTGTCCATCTGCTCCTCCGTCATGCCGATACCGGTATCGGCGACGGTAAAGGCGAGCCAGTCAGCGCCGTCACGCTGCTCCGTCGCAACCGCCAGGCGCACCGTCCCCCCCTCGGTAAACTTGCTGGCATTGCTGAGGAGGTTAAAAAGTGCCTGCCGCACCTTCGTCAGATCGGCGCGCATCGCACCGACCGTCTCGTCCACCTCCACCACCAGCTCATTGCCGTTCTGGTCCACCAGCGGCTGGATCGTAAAGGTGACCTCTTGCACCATATCGGGCACGCTGAAGCGCTCCAGGTAGAGCTCCATCTTGCCCGCCTCAATCTTGGAGAGGTCGAGCACATCGTTGATCAGCTGCAGCAGGTGGCGGCCGGCACTGTGGATCTTCTCCAGGTCGGGCACCAGCTCGTCGAAGCCGTCAAACGCGGCGTCCTCGATCAGCATTTCACTGTAGCCAATAATCGCGTTGAGCGGGGTGCGCAGCTCATGGCTCATATTCGCCAGGAAGGTGCTCTTAGCCGCGCTCGCCGCCTCGGCTACCTTCTGCGCCTCCTCCGCTGCCTCTTTTGCCCGCTGCAGCTCCGCCTCGGCCCGCTTGCGCTCGGTGATGTCCTCCTGCACGGCGAGAAAATGTGTGATGGCGCCAGCGCCATTGGTGACGGGCGAGATGGAGGCGGACACCCAGTAGCTGTCGCCACTCTTCTTCAGGTTGTTCAGCTCGCCCCGCCACTCCTCGCCGCCGGCGATCGTCTGCCACAAGGTCGTGTAAGCGTCGTCCGGCGTGTGGCCCGACTTGAGGATGCGCGGGTTGCGTCCGACCACCTCTTCTGCGGCATAGCCGCTGATCTCAGTGAACTTGGGGTTGACGTACTCGATGTTGCCGTTGGTGTCGGTGATGATCACGATCGCCGGACTCTGCTCAACCGCCCGCGATAGCTTGCGAATCTGCTCCTCCGCCAGCCGCCGCTCGGTGACGTCGTGGACGACGCCGCGAAAGCCGGTGACCCTGCCATCCGCATCGTGAATGGCCGAGGCGGACGCTTCGAGGATGCGCTGCTCGCCGGAAGGCGTATTGATCACAAAGGTGACATCGCGCGCCGGCTCCCCGGTCTGGAAGACGCGGTGGTAGACCTGAAAGAGGTTCATGGCGTCCGCTTCGTCGGTGAAGTGGGCGAAGTTGCTGCCGATGATCTGGTCGGCCGGCACCCCTGTAATCTGCGTTGTCACCTCGTTGACTTCAGTAAAGTTGCCGTGGAGGTCGATCTCATAGTACCCCTCGCGAATGTCGTCGAGGATGGTCCGGTACTTCTCCTCGCTCTGCCGCAGCTTTTCCGCTGCCCGGTGGCGTTCGGTGACGTTGCGGATCAGGCCGCGGAAGCCCACCGGCTCGCCGTGGCGGTCGTGGACAAGGGAGACACTCAGCTCGGCGAAAAGGTCGTCGCCGTCGCTACGGATGAAGCGATATTCAGCCGACTTCAGCGGCTCGCCGGTGCGATAGACGCCGCTAAAGTCACGCAGCAGCTGGCGCGCCGTCTCGCCGTCGGTGAGGCGGCGGAAGTTGCGGCCGCGCAGCTCCTCGGCCGGGTAGCCGATCTCCTGGCCGAACGCCTCGTTGACCAGCACCAGGTTCCCGACGAGGTCGCACTCGTAGTAGGCATCTTCGATGCTCTTGAGGACCTCTTCGAACTTCGACTGCGAGTAGCGCAGGGAGGCCTCCGTCTGCCGGCGCTCGGTAATGTCGCGCAGCAACACGACGCGCGCGCCCTCGTGGGGCGCCGCTTCACGCCCGCGCTCGTCCACCAGCGGGGAGACGCGCAGTTCATAGATGCGGCCCGGCGCCTCGTCGTTCGCTCCGTCCCGCTCAACCGCCTCTGCCCCGCCTCCCGCGCCATCAGCAGGATCGAACTTTCCCAGCTCGATACTCACCCGCCGCATCCCATCCCCGTAATCGGCCTCCAGCTCAGGCCAGATAGGCAGCAGATCGGCCAGCGGTTGGCCGACCATCTCCGCCTCGGAGCGCTGGAACATGCGGCGCGCCGCAAAATTGACGTCCACCACACGACCGGCGCCATCAAGCACCAGCACCCCCTCGTCCATGTTCTGGATTACGGCGTCGCGGGCCGCGGGCACCACGTCCAGCATGCGGAAGCGGAACATCGCCAGCGCCAGCAGCAGGCCGGAGACCGTAAACCCGAAGGGGGTCAGGTCGAGATAGGGGAAGGGCGAGAGGCCGCTGATCGTCAGAAGGTTGGCCCCCAGCGGAATGGCGGCGGCGACCACCACCGCCAGAAATTGCGTCCGGTAGAGGCCGGCTGCGCCCAACGAGGCGCGGCCCAGGAGGAAGAGCGCAGCGGCGATCAAGACGTAATCGTAGAGCGCGTGAAGCCAGAAGACAATGCCATCCTCGAAGGCGAAAGCCAGCGTGCCGTCGGCTTGGATCCGCTCCAAGCTGCTCCAGAAAAGATTGTGGCTGCTGTTGGTCCACAAGAAGAGTTGGGTCAGCAGCGGGAAGGCGAAGAGCGCGGCGATGTGGCGCGTGTCGAGCCGCTCGTTGCCCGAGAGGTAGCGCACCGCGAACACAAAGAGCATGACGGCCACGATCTCCGTCGGCAGGAAGCGCGCCGCGGCCCAGAAGAGCTGCGCCGCCGCGCCGCTGCTGGCCCAGTAAAGGGCATCGGCCAAGGCCCAGGTCCCCATCCCAAGAAACATAAAGGCCAGCGCGCTGGCCCCCGCCGCCGGGCGGCGCCGCCACGCATAGACGCCCAGCACCAGGTTTACGGCGAAGACAAGGGGAAGGGGCAAAACGTAAGGACTCATGTAGAACACGCCTCGGGCTTGTCTGAACTGCGGGTGCGCAAGCGGGAAGCGTGCATTACAGAAGGACGGTTGCCGCGCGCCGCCGTGCTCACTCCTCCACCTCCACCCGCTTCGTCAACAGGAGGTGGTTTCCCGCCCCGTCGGTTACGTAGTCGACCTCATCCATCGTCTGATAGATAAAGAAAAGGCCGAAGCCGCCCAGCTCCCGCGCTTCCAGCGGCGCGTCCACGTCCGGTTCGGGCGCCGTGCTTGGCTCGAAAGGATGCCCGAAGTCGGTGATGCGCACGTGCACGGCGGGTGCTTCGCCCGCAGGCGTTTCGGCCGCACGTACCTGAAGCTGTAGAATTATCGAGCCGGGGTTCATCCCCGCGTAGCCGTGCTGGATGATGTTGGTACATGCCTCGTCTACCGCCAGCTTCAGATCATAGCAGGCATCGTCGTCGACGCCGGCTGCGGTGCACGCTTCGTCCACCAGCCCGCGGAAGTCGGCCAGCGCTTCTAGCTCGGCGGCGCGCGTCATTCGGTATTTCTTGCCTCTGATCCTCATCTTCCTTCCCTCCACGCTAGTACTTCGCATCGGGAAACGTCTCTACCTCCGCATGCTGTCCAATCTGCTTGACCATGCGCAGGCCATCCCACTCTGCCTCGATCGCCTCCAGAATGCCATCATGAATGGCCCAGGCGCGGCCGCGGACGGTGCGCCACTGGTCGGGCTGGCGGAACGGCGTGCTGCCGTCGAGGGCAGTGTGCAGGCGGCCGCCGGGCTGGAATTCACGGTTAATGTCGTCCATCAGCCGGTGGCCGCGCACGTAGGCGAAGCCCCGCCGCTCGAATACCCAGGCGGAGGCGTAAGTCAGCGGTTCCAGGAAGAGCGAATAGTGCGCCAGCACGGCGAGAAAAGTATCGAGGTGGTCGAAGACGGCGCGCGAGCCGCGCAGGCCCGCCCGCACCTGCCCCGGCGCCAGGCCGGCGGCCATTGCCGCCTCCTCCGCCTGCAGATTCCGGCGCAGGGTACCAAACAGGGTTGGCTGCCCCGCGGCGTCGGCGTCGATGGCAAAGCGTGGTGCGTCGGGATCGCTGAGGACGATCAAATTCAGATCGACGCCGTTCAGCCGGTTATCCTGCAGTTCCAGCGTGAGAACCGGATCGGGGTCGGCTGCGGAGCGACGGACCTGCACGTTGAGCAGGCCGGCGACGGCGCTCATCTTAAGAGCGATGTGCCCGTCTCCCTCCGGCCCTTTCCAACTCACCGGTTTGATCTCCAAGAGCGCCAGCAGGCTGTGAGGCAGGAGAATGCGCAGAAAGCGCTCGCGCGTCTCGTGAGGCAGGCCGACGATCGTCTTCATGGAGATGGGCAGCGTAGCGTCACCCAGCAGCTGGCGAAACGAGTACTCTTCTGTATCGGGAGCCAGCTTGTGCGGCTCCGTCTTGCGCTGGAGATAGCGGAACATACGCGTTTATACCGTTTTTGTCGCTGGTGTAGATGCTGTTGGTGCGTAAGAGAGAATGGACGCGACAGAGTCGGTCAGGGCAAGGTGCAGAGTGAGATTAGACCTCCCAGACCGCCGGGAACATTATACAACAGGATGGACATCGCACAAGAGGCAAAGGGAGAGGGAGTGACCGTCGCTCCTACACTGGCTCCGGCCCCTGGCGACGGTTAAAGCGCAGGTAATACCCATCTGGATCCTGCACGCGAAAGTCAACGGTGCCCCAGGGCTGCCGCTGCAGGGCGCGCTCGATCGGCCAGCGCGCCGCCTGCACCTGCTCGTACAGCCCCTCCAGATCGTCGACTTCCAGTACTATTTCGACACCCCGCCCCGGCCGCTCGCCGGCGGCGATGGCAACCGGGTGGTCCGCTGGCAGGTGCTCGGCCCGGTTCAAGGCGATCTGCGCCTCACCCCGCCGCAGCGCCGTGTAGCCGCCCGCGGAGCTGCGTTCGAGATCGAAGCCCAGGACACGCCGGTAGAAGTCGATGGAGCGCGGGAGATCGGCGACAAAGAGTTCGAGGCGGAGAATGGTCATCGCGGTGTCCTATCGACTGAGTTCGCCATGTCGCGCCAGCAGCCGCGCTGCGTGGTGGGCCCGACCGGTGGCACGCAGCCGTTCGACGTAGGTCGCCAGATCGCCGCGCACGTGGTAGGGGCCTCCCTCGCGGAGGACGGTCCACATCGGGTCGGCATCCGACTCGGCGTGCAGCGCCATGTGGTGCTGCCAGTCGGCGAGATAGCTCATCGCCAGATGGACGAGCTCTGGCTTTTCGGTGCTGAGATCGTGCTCTTCATGCGGGTCAGCCTGCAGATCGAAGAGCATCACCGGCGCCAGCTCCTTGAAGCCGTCGTGATACGTACGCAGGCAGATGTAGCGGTCGAAGCGCACGGCGCGCTGGCAGGCCCACGCATTCTGGCTAAGAATGAGATGGGGACGCCCGGCGGAGCGATCGCTGCGAAAGGCGTGGGCAAAGGAGCGGCCATCCCAGCCAGGGGGAACGTCGCCGCCCAGTAACTCGATCAGCGTCGCCGCCCAATCGAACTGGTAGTATAGCGCCGCATCCCGGCGCGGGAGGAGCGTACCATCTGCTCCAGCGCGAGGCCAGCGAACGATGAGGGGCACGCGGCAGGTGAAGTGGTCGGCGGTCTGATGGTCGCCCCACACGTTCAGCTCCCCCTGGTTCTCCCCGTGGTCGGCGCTGAGGACGATCAGCGTTTCGTCGAGCACGCCCTGCTCGTCGAGGCGGTCAAGAATGCGCCCGACATGGCGGTCCATGTAGCGGATCCCCGCGTCGTAGCCGTCGATCCACTGCCGCACATCCTCCATGGAGGCCAGCTGCGCCGGCATGCGCGGGTACTGCTCCGAAAACGTCTCGTAACCCAGCCCGTGCGGCTCCTGAGCGCTGTGGGGGCCGAAGCCCTCCCAGTGGCGGCGACGGACGTCCTCGCTCAGCCAGGCCGGCAGCGGCTCAGCTGCAAATGGATGGCCAAAGGAGAGGGGGGTGCGATAGGGCGTGTGAGGGTCCCAAAAGTTGACGTGCAGGAACCAGCTCTCCTCATTCTGGTGGCGCGCGAGCCAGTCAAGGGCCGTGTCGGCGACATCTTCGGCGATGTCCATGCCCATTTCACCGCTGTTATAGACTTCATGAAAGCCGGCGTACCAGTGCCACGCGGCGTGGCGTTCGCCGAAGCTGCTGATGGTGGCGGTGCGGCTGATTCCGGCTTCGCGGAGGGCGTTCATCCAGCCGTGGGTGAAGAAGCGATCGCGGAACCAGCGGTCGCGTCCTTCGTTGAACGGCTCCGCCCGCCGTCCGGCGTGGTTGACGACGCCGGTGCGAAAGCCGCTGCGCCCGCTCCAGAGCGCCATACGCGATGGCAGGCAGGGAGCATCGGAGGTGTAGCAGTTGTCGAAGATCACTGCCTCCTCCGCCAGACTGTCGATGCGCGGGCTGGTGTTGCGATGGTAGCCATAGCAGCCGAGGTGATCGGACCGCAGGCTGTCGACGTCGATGTAAAGGATACGCATTTCGTTCCTCCTGAAGCTAGTAATATCTGCGCTTTCTACCGCTTCGCCCTTGCCTCTGCAAGAAGCTGCCGTAAACGCACTGCAAGCGCAGCGTACTTTTCGGAGGTCAGATGGTGCGCCGGTGCGGGCACGGTGTAGTGCGCACGGTAGTCGCGGTCCTCAAAGGTAAGGCCCGCAAAGGTGCGCGGTGCAGCGTAACGGGGGATCACGTGCAGGTGTACGTGCCGGTCCAAATTCTGTAGAAAGGCGTAGTTGAAGTGATCGGGCTCAAAGGCCCGCGCCAGCATTTCCGTCGCCGGCGCCATCTGCTCGTGTAGCTCTCTCCACTCGCAGCCTGTCCGTTGAGGCACCGCCTCCAGATGGCGACGCAGAACGAGAAAGCAGTTGCCCAGCAGATTCTGATTGCGACTCAGAACGAGCTGCCAGGACAGGCTCTCGCCGATGATCGGTGCACGAGCGGGATCACAGAGGGTGCACTGTTCCATCGTTTTCTCCTGGTACTGGACGCCGCCGGTCCTGCCGTTTCAGCGTAGCCTCGCACTTCACTTTTTACAAGCTGCTTGACATCCGCGACCGCTTCATCTATAGTGGACATATCCAATTAACTGGACAGGTCCACCTATCCAGACAGGCGTTTCCAATGGCCGAGTACCCGGTCGATCCGAACGACATACTGCCGCTGTACTACCAGATCTATCACTCCCTGCTCGAACGTATCCAGGCGGGGGAGTTTGAGGTGGGAGACGCGCTGCCGTCGGAGCGACGCCTGGCGGAGGAGTATGGCGTCAGCCGGATCACCGTCATCAAGGCCCTGGACGAACTGCAGCAGGAGGGGCGGATTGAGCGCCAGCACGGTCGCGGCACCTTCGTGACCGAGCCGAAGGGCAACGGCGACGACGATACCCTCTCTATCGCCTTCCTGCCCGGCGTCTTCCACCACCCCTACCTCTTCAGCGTGCTGATGGGCATTGCACGCACCGCGACAGAGCAGCACGTGCACCTGCAGGTGATGGGGGCCTATGAAAACAGCCAGCAGGAGACGCGCTACGTGAACGAGGCAATCGAGCGCGGCATCGACGGCCTGATCATCTATCCGCGCGCCGGTTATGAAAATCTTGCCCTTTACCGCCGTCTGCAGCGGGAGGGCTTCCCCTTTGTCATGATCGACCGCTACTATCCCCAGGTCTCCACCGACCGCGTCGTCTTCGGCGACGAGGAAGCGGCATACGAGCTGACGCGGCGCCTGCTGGCGCGCGGGCACCGGCGCATCGCCGTGCTCACGCACCATGAAGTGGAGACGACCAGCGTGCGCGACCGCCTGTGGGGCTATCGCCGCGCGCTTGCCGCCGCCGATCTGCCCTACGGCAGTGACCTGGTGTGGCTGGACGTTTACGCACAGTATGACCCGGTCCACGCCCAGCAGCTGCCGGAGAACAGCGGCATGACGGAGCGGCTGCGCCGCCGGCTGAAACAGGAAGCGCCCACCGCCCTCCTGGCCATTAACCAGGACGTCGCCGAGCGCGTCGTCTACGATCTGATGTTGATCCAGAACGAGAAGATGCGCGCCGTACTGGAGGGAGACGGCGATCACGGTGATCCCGATTACGAGCTGGCGCTGGAGCTGGCCGCTTTTAGCCACAGCAGGCGTGCACTCGATCGACTAAATCCCGTTGCGCTCGCCACACATTCTGGCGAGCGGCTGGGCCAGCGCGCCGCCGAACTGCTGCTGGAGCGTCTTCGAGGCGCCGTCAGCGGTCCGCCGCGCCCCGTGACGGTGCCGATGACCATTTCTCCGCCGGCGGCGGCGCCCGTTACACCTGAAGCAACCCACCCGGCAGCACGCGCAGAGCATGAAGCGGCGGGGCCTTAACCTGTGTCTTAGAGGAACAGCGCTGTCGCCCGGACGGCCCTCCGGGCGCCCTCTTTGATTGTTCAACGGAAGATGGGGCTGCATCTTCAAATAGTGTCCACTGTTTACCGATAACCTGGAGGAGAGGAAGATGCGAAGCTGGAAATATCTGTTCATAGCCTTGTTGGCAGCGTTGCTGCTGGTCGCCTGTGGTCAACAGGCCACCGAGGACGTTGTCGAGCAGGTGGAGGAAGTGACTGACGACGTGGCCGAAGAGGTCGACGACGAGCAGGCGGGCGAGGATCCGGCAGCGGAGCCGGAGGTCGCCGAGGAACCGGCAGGTGAACGGGAAGAGGAGCCGGCGGAGGAACCGGCGGAGGAACCGGCGGAGGAGCCGATCACGCTCACCTTCTGGCGCATTACCGGCGACAGCGGGGAGAGCGAGGACCTGAAGCGCATCTGGGATGACGACGGCGAGCTGTACGACCTGTGGCGCGCCGAACATCCGAACATTGACATCGTCATCGAAAGCACCCCGTTCGACGAATACACCACGCGTCAGCTGACGGCGCTGGCAGCCGGCGGGGGCGGCGATGTGATGATGATCGACAATCTGGCAGTCGCCCCCGGCGCCGGTACCGGCGGTCTGGAGCCGCTGGACGACTGCATCGCCAGCCAGGAGGTGATCGAGCCCTCCGACTGGATTGCCGGTCTCTACCGGGTCGGCACCATCGACGGCGTGCAGTACTCGCTGCCGTTCGACACCGATACGCGCATCATGTTCTACAACATGCATCTGCTGGAAGAGGCAGGCGTGGAAGAGGTGCCGACGACGTGGGATGAGTATATCGCCGCCGCCGAGGCGGTCGCCGCGCTCGACGGAGACGCCGCCCCGATGAGCTACTCCGGCGCGCGCTTCTGGGCGCTGTCCTACATGTGGCTTGGCCCCTTCTTCAATCAGATGGGCGCCTCCCTGGTCAGCGAAGATGCCAGCACCTCGACGGTGCTGGAACCGGATACGGT
>JAWVYW010000075.1:0-17462 GCA_033722535.1 Promineifilaceae bacterium (SeqCode) | reverse complement strand
CGGCGGCGACGTCGCCATCCGCATGGAGTACTACGAGGCGGAGATGTTCGCCTCAGCGCGCCTGGACTGGGTTGAAATCGACGCGGAAAACGGCGGCTGGATGATCGAGTACTGGGACAACCAGAATCTCGAAGGTCTGCCCGCCGCCGTCGATAGTGCCGACGAACTGCCGATCGACGTCGATTGGGGCTACAGTGCGCCTGTAGCGGAGCTCGGCGCCGACCACTTCTCGGTACGCTGGTACCGCGACATCACATTCACCCCCGGTCGCCATCGCTTCACCGTCCGCAGCGACGACGGCGTGCGCCTGTGGGTCAACAACCGCCTGGTCATCGACCGCTGGAGCGCGCACGCGCCGACAACCTACTACGCCGATGTCTACCTGACGGGCGGAACGGTGCCGGTGCGCATGGAGTACTTCGAGGACGAGGTCACGGCCGAGGCGGAGCTGCGCTGGGACTTCCTCAGCTGGAGCGACGAGAGCCTCAGCCACGGCACGGTGCGCTCTGAGAGCCTGAACATCCGTCGCGGCCCGAGCACGGCCTACCGCGTCATCGAAAATATCAGCCGCGGCACCGAGGTCGAGCTCGCCGGGTTTGTCAGCGAAGACGGTCAGTGGGTGCTGGTTACGCTGCCGGGTCACGGCGTTCGCGGCTGGGCCTACGCCGGACTCCTGAACCGCAACGTGTCGCTGGATCGCCTCTCCGTCTGGGGTGGCAACGACGCGACGGTGATGGTCGGCGCCAACAGCGCCACGGTCACCGCCTACTCGCGCCTGAACGTGCGCCAGGGGCCAGGCCTCTCCCACGACGTCCTCACCAGCGTCCCGCGCGGGATGAAGCTGGAAATGGCCGGATACCGGAGCGTCGACAACCGCTGGCTGCTGGTCACCCTGCCGGACAGCGGCCTGCGTGGCTGGGTTTACGCCCCGCTGACCACAACCTCCGTCTCCGTCTCCTCCCTGGCGGCCTGGGCCCCGGGGACGAGTGGCACGGTCACCGCCTACTACCTCAACCTCCGTAGCGGCCCGGGTGTCGAGCACAGCATCCTCACCTTCCTGGCCCGCGGCGAAGAGGTAACGCTGCTCGAGCGCGACGAAGAGTGTTGCTGGGTGCGCGTCGTCAGCGAAGGCGGACAGATCGGTTGGGTTACAGCGAGCTACCTGGATGCCAGCGTCGCGCTGACGGACCTGCCCGCCGCCCACTAATGTGAATCACCCTCCTCTGGGCGCACTCGGCGAGCGCGCCCAGAGGGGAGCGTCCACCCCCTCTCTCCCAGACCCCACAGCGCCAACCTGCTCTGTGGGGTCTGGTGCTTTTCCCACGCCACCCGCGCCCTCTGTCATCCCGGCGGAGCAAAGCGGAGTCGAGGGAGCGCGGCGACCGCTCACTTCCCTGCGCACCAGTGCTTATACAATCGCCCCTCGGGCGGGGCTCAGGTACAATCGGCGGCGATGAACGAAACGGCCATCCCCCGCATCATTCTGCTCATGAAGGCCAGCACCTACCGCGCTCCAGCGTTCCTCGCAGCCGCGGAGCGGCTGGGCGTGGAGGTGGTGCAGGCTTTCGACACCCCGCGCGCCCTCACCGACCCCTCCGACCCCCTTACGACCTACGCCAGAGAGCTTCCCACGGGGCAAGCGAGCATACCTGCCGCCCCGGCGCCGCAACCCGCCCGACCATCCCCTGCCACGCAGTCGGCGACGGCCGACGAGACAGAGGACGTCCACCTGCAACTCGACTTCTCCGACCCCGACGGCGCCGTCGCGACGCTGCGCCAGTTCGCCGCCGACTCCGCCGCCGCCGGGCGCCCGCTACGAGCCGTGCTCGCCGTAGACGACAGCGGCGCCTTGCTTGCCGCCCGGGCCGGCGCCGCCCTCGGACTGCCCCATAACGACGCCGGCGCCGCCCTCGCCGCCCGCGACAAATACGAGATGCGCGCCCGCCTCGCGGCTGGCGGACTGCCGACGCCCCCCTTTAGCCGCTTCACCACCGCCGACGATCCCGCCGCCGTGGCGGCAACGGTCGCCCAGAGCATTGGCTTCCCCTGCGTGGTCAAGCCCCTGCGGCGCTCCGGCAGCCAGGGCGTTATGCGCGCCGACGACGCTGCGGAGCTGCAGGCGGCAATTGCCCGCCTGGCGCGCATCCTCGGCGCGGACGCGGAACGAAAGCAAGCCTATCTCGTAGAAGGCTATTTGCCCGGCGTTGAGGTGGCGCTGGAAGGCATTCTGATTCCCCCCGATACGGCTCGCGTCGCCGACTCGCAAGTCGTTCATGCCCGCGAGACGCCTGTTACCGGTGAAGGCGTTCGCACCGGTAGCGGTTCGGTCGCCGGGGGCTTGCCCGGCGGCGTCTTGCGCCCCAACCCGGCGGGCCCGCCTTCTCACCTTCACCTCCTCGCCCTCTTCGACAAGCCGGACCCCCTCGACGGGCCGTTCTTCGAAGAGACGATCTACCTCACCCCCTCCCGCCTGCCCGCGGAAAGCCAGAAGGCCGTTGTCGACGCCACTGCCGCCGCCGCCCACGCCCTCGGTCTGCGGCGCGGCCCAATCCACGCCGAGCTACGGGTCAACGACAATGGGGCGTGGCTCTTGGAGGTCGCCGGGCGCTCTATTGGCGGCCTCTGCTCCCGCGTTCTCCAGTTCAGCCTCGGCGAAGACGAAGCCGGAGCCTCCCTGGAGGAGCTGATCCTGCGCCAGGCTGCGGGCATGGAAATGGGCGAGGCCCAGAGGGAGGGCGCCGCCCGCGGTGTGATGATGATCCCCATCCCAGAAGGCGGAATCCTCCGCGGCTACGACGGCGTCGAAGCCGCCCGTGCCGTGGCGGGCATCGAGGAGGTCGAGATCACGGCCCGCCTCCACCAGCCGATCACGCCCCTGCCCGAAGGCGACAGCTACCTCGGCTTCATCTTCGCCCGTGGCGAGACCCCCGCCGCCGTCGAGACAGCCCTGCGCGAGGCGCACGGCTGTCTCCAGTTCCAGATAGCTCCACTTATCCCGCTACGCCTGCAGTAGCCCGCCCGTAACGCACGAAAGCGGCGTGATGGGCTGCGATATGATAAATCGGCCCAGGCCGGATTCACGGGCGACTTCCGATTCGCTCATCCGGGGAATGCCTTCGCGGAACCTGCCGGTTCACCCTCTACCACGGTGCCCGCTTCCACGCCCACCGCGGCGACAACAAGGAACCAGAGCGGCACGAGGAAATGCGGCACAAACATCGCGGCTACGACCTGGACTGCTGCGACCACGTACCCCGTGGTCGCGACCCAGCCGGGCAGCGAATTGGTGCGGCGGGCGGCGCGGGAGAACGCGGCAACCGCCACCGCGAGCGCGAATGCACCCCCGACGAGCATAATGGCCCAACCGGCCGAGGCAACGGAGTGGGCAATCTCAGCGCCTACAAAAGGCTGCCCGCCAATCAGCTGCACCCCCGACGGCGCTACAATCAACCCGGTCGCCACAGTGAACTGCGCGAGGCCGATCGCTCCGGCAATAAAGCCAAGCTCGGCAAGATGCGTTCCGATGGCCACGCGCAGCTGCCACAGAAACCACAGCAGCGCCACCGCGGCGAAGCCGGCAAGGAACAGGCCCAGAATCGCCAGCGACATCTGCTGATCGGCGACGTAAAAGCGATCAAAGTCAGCCGCGTCCACCGGCCCACCCCCCGGCACGGCGTTCAGGACCAACATGGCAAGCACGTAGAGCGCTGCTCCGACGATACCAATCCACTTTACATTTCGCATGACAATCCCTCCTGTTCGACAATGACATCCATCAGAAATTTGGCCGTCTCATCGATGATCGCAACGATGCCGCCCACCGTGGCTGACAGCCCACCCCCACGGATAGGCGTTTGCGAGGACATCGTTCGCCCCCTTCGTATCTAATTCTGCTGGCTTCGAGGTGCCACTGGAAATCGTGCACACTTTCCTCTATGATATAGGCACGGGTTCCCCAATAACGTCGCGGTTTTCCCTGAAATCAGGCCGTGCCCGAGTGAAAGAGTGTGGTGAGGTGGGAAGGCGCGATGCCGCGGTGGTCGAAGGCCCAGAAAGAGGCGCAACGTAAGGTGCGCCGGCTGCTCGAAAGCCGGCTCCCTCTCCCGGATTTGAGCAGGCAACTCCTCGACGCGCTGCTCATTGCCATGCCCGCCGATCACGCGCTGCTCTTCGCCGTCGATCCCCGCAGCCTCCTTTTCAATCGCCTGCTCGCCTACACCGGCGTCGACATCGCCATTTACTGCCGGTGGCTGAATAGCATCTATCTGACCGCGGAACCCGGCCCCGAAGTCACCTTTCCGGGTCTGATGCGCGCCGGACTGCGCGCGGTTGCCATCCGCGACAGCCGCGAGCTGTGCTGGGGATTCCCCCGCGCCTACTTCTCTAACTTCGAGCGCGGTTCCTTTGGACGCGCCGTCCGAGAGATTCAGACGCCGAGCGGCGGCATTCTCCGCGCCTGGTTCACCTTTTGCGGCAGCGTCGTCGCCGCTCTGGAAATAGGGCAGATGGACGGCGACAACAGCGTGAAGCCGACGCACGGCGCGTTTCTGCGCGCGCTGACTCCGGTGCTCGGCGAGATACTGGGCGCGGCGCTGGCGCGAGACCGCACAGCCCCACCGTCGTCTGACCCCCACCCGGCGGCAACCGGCGTACTGGTCGTGGACGAGCGCGGCGAGCCTGTGCTGCAGACGCGTGCGGCGAAAAGGTGGCTGGCGCTGATAGAGGATGCCCCGCCACTGCTGGCCCACGGCGACGGTCTACCGACCGCCATCGCCGCCGTCCGTGCGGCGCTCCGGGGCGGGCTATCACCTCGAGTGGGCGAGGCGGCGATACGGGTGCCGACGTCGGCAGGTGCTGTGCTGCTGGAGGCAGCCACCGACGCCTCCGCTGGCTGTACCGCCATCACGCTTGTTGCCGACCGCCCCCGGTTTCCCCCCGACATTCCCTGGTGGTGGCCCCTGACGCCGGCGGAGCGAAAGGTGACAAAGCTGGTGGTACGCGCCCTCACCAACGCAGAGATTGCCGCTGCGCTCGTCGTGAGTGAGAGCACCGTCGAGTCTCATCTCCGTTCGGTCTACAAGAAGTTACGGATCACGAGCCGCACGGCGCTTCTGACGCGACTCTTCGACGAGGTGTACTGAGCGAGCGGCCGTTCCTTCTGCTCCCCCCTCTATCTCTGCTCTACACGCGAGCTACTTCTTTCGCGCTCCGGCCCCGGCCGCCGTCGCCGGATCCATATTCACCTGCTGACCGCCGCCGCCGAACAGGAACTCCTCCATCTGCTCCATCAGGAACTCCTGCGCGCGCGGGTCGCCCATGTGCAGGCCATAGTGGTTGATCAGAATCGTCGACTGCTGCTGCCACATGCTCCACGCGAGGGCGGAGATGTTGTTGTAGATCCGTTCGCCCAGCTCACCGGGGAAGGGCTGCCGCTTCAGCGCCGGCAGCGCCTGCCCCAGCCGCTCGCAATCGACCAGCGTTATCGTCTTTTCATAACGAGCCATATAGTTCCTCGCTTTCTAACTTCTCTTTTGTGTCGTCACCGTCTGGCGCTTTACACGCGCCGGTCGTCATTCGACGGCGACAACCTCCTGCAGTTCGGGGAAGAACGGGCGCACCGTCTGTTCGATCCAGCCGTGCAGCGTGACCGGCTGCAGATTGCAGCCGCGGCAGGCACCGGCCATCCGCACCTGCAGCGTGTCGCCGTCAAACCCGACAAGTTCCAGGCGACCGCCGTGGAAATGCTCGATGTAGGCGCTGAGGGTGTCGATCAGCGCTTCCATGCGCTGCTCCGGCGGTGCATCCATCGGCAGGTCGCTCGTATCCGCTTTTGCTCCGGCATATAAAGTGGACATCGGATTTCCTCCACCTTGCCGGGCTCTATCGTCGCTAAAGCCCGGACACTGTTCAAAGCTCTACATCCAGTATACACGCCCTCGCCCCTTTGCGTAAGTGGAATCTCCACCGCCTCCCAGTAGGCGGGTTTCTGCCGCTGCTTTAAAGTCGCCCTTGACGCACCGTGACGTCCCTGCTATGCTCACGCCCGCAGCTTAACAACAGACCTTATCTAGAGAAGTCGAGGGACCGGCCCGATGACACTTCGGCAACCCGGCAAAAATGCCTGCGTTTGGGTGCCAATTCCGGCAGAGCGCCGTGCGCGGATAGCGTGCGAGTTCTGATAGATAAGATGAAATTGCTCCCCACTGGCCCTTTCATCTTATTGGTGAAAGGGTTTTTTCTTTGCCCGGGCAGCCACAGGCTGCTCCCCTTTCCCCGCTGAGCTCCTCCCACGACCCGCTAGAAGGCTCTCATGGCGCGCGCCTCGTGCGCGCCCGTAACCGATGAAACCTGGAGATAAATAATCACATGCCTTTAGTTGCCCACACGCCGCTACCAACCTACGACGCCCTCCGCGGGGAGGGTTACGAAGTCCTCTCCCTCGGGCGCGCACTGAAGCAAGATATTCGCGAACTGCACGTTGGTCTGCTGAACATCATGCCCGACGCCGCGCTCACCGTGACTGAGGAGCAGTACATGCACCTCGTCGGTAGTTGCAACCAGATCGTCCAGTTCTACATCCACCCCTTCACCGTGCCCGGCCTGCCGCGCAGCCCGGAGGTCCAGGCGTACATCGACGCCTACTACGACAGTTTCGACGAGCTAAAGGAGCAAGGGCTGGACGCGCTGATCGTCACCGGGGCAAACGTGACGAACCCGGCGCTGGAGGTGGAGCCCTTCTGGGAGCCGCTGCAAGAGGTGTTGAGCTGGGCGTCTAAGCACCTCGCCTCGGTCCTCTGCTCGTGTCTCGCCAGCCACGCGCTGCTAAAGCTGCAGCATGGTATCGAGCGGCGGCGGCTACCACGCAAGCAATGGGGCGTCTTTACTCACCGCGTGCGCAACCGCAGCCACCCGCTCCTCCACAACATCAACACGCGCTTCGAAATGCCCCATTCGCGCTGGAACGAGGTGACGGCGGAGCAGCTGGAAGCGGCGGGGCTGCACATTCTCATTGATAGCGACGAGGCCGGCGTGCAGATGGCGGTCAGCCCCGACCACTTCCGCTTCGTCTACATGCAGGGCCACCCGGAGTATTTCCGAATCAGCCTGCTCAAAGAGTACAAAAGGGAGGTGATGAACTATCTCGACGGGAAGGCGGACAGCCCGCCCCCCCAACCGGCCAATTATTTTGACAAGGAGGCGACACAGATTGACAAAGAGTACCTGATGGCGGCGGAGCAGGCGCGCAAGAACGCCGACCCGCTTCCTCCGTTCCCCGAGGAGGCGCTCGATCCGCACATCGACAACACCTGGGGCGACACCGGCAAGGCGCTCTTTAACAACTGGCTCGGCCTCGTCTACCAGCTCACGCACCCCGACCGGCACATCCCCTTCATGCCCCACGTCGACCCGCACGACCCGTTGAATCTCAGGAGCAGGCCGGGCGAGCCACCGCAGCGCACGGGCAACGCCAATCAGCAACCACCGCCGGTCACCGCAGACGAAAGCAACAAGATCGTCAATCACAGTTAATGACAACCACTCAAAGTCAGGGAGAAAAAATGAAAGACGAAACGATCGCCATCCACGCCGGCTACGAGAGCGAGGCGACGACCAAAGCTGTCGCCGTACCAATCTACCAGACGGTGGCCTATGAGTTCGACGACGCCCAGCACGGCGCCGACCTCTTCAACCTCGCCGTCCCCGGCAACATCTACACCCGCATCATGAACCCCACCGCCGACGTGCTGGAGCAGCGCGTAGCGGCGCTGGAGGGGGGCATCGCCGGGCTCGCCCTGAGCGCGGGCAGCGCCGCCGTCAACTACTCCATCCTCACCATCGCCGAGGCGGGCAGGAACGTCGTCTCGGTCCCCCTGCTCTACGGCGGCACCTACACCCTCTTCTCCCACATGCTGCCCAAGCAGGGCATCCACGTGCGCTTCGCCGAAGATGACCGGCCGGAGAACATGGAAGTCCTCATCGACGAGAACACCGTCGCCCTATTCGCCGAAACGATCGGCAACCCCGCCGGCAACATCGCCGACATTGAAGCGATCGCCGCCGTGGCCCACAAACATGGCGTGCCGCTGATAGTGGATAACACCGTCGCCACACCCGTCCTCTTCAAACCGATCCAGTACGGCGCCGACATCGTCGTCCACTCTCTCACCAAGTACATGGGCGGTCACGGCAACTCGCTCGGCGGCGTCATCGTCGACAGCGGCAACTTCCCCTGGGCCGATCACGCCGACCGCTTCCCCGGTCTCACCACGCCGGAGCCGGCCTACCACGGTGTCGTCTACACGGAGGCTTTCGGCCCCGCGGCCTACATCGGGCGCGCGCGCACCGTGCCCCTGCGCAACACCGGCGCCGCCATCAGCCCCTTCAACGCCTTCCTCATCCTCCAGGGCATGGAGACGCTGGCCCTGCGCATGGAGCGCCACACCGACAACGCGCAGAAGGTGGCGGAGTACCTGCAAGGGCACGATCAGGTCGCGTGGGTCAGCTACGCCGGCCTCGAGGAGTCGCCGTACTACGAATTAGCCCAGAAGTACACCGGCGGCCGGCCGTCGGCGCTGCTGAGCTTCGGGGTCAAAGGGGGCTACGAAGCGGGCGTGAAGTTTTACGACGCGCTGCAAATCTTCAAGCGTCTGGTCAACATCGGCGACACGAAATCGCTCGCCGCCCATCCCGCCTCCACCACCCATCGCCAGCTGGCGCCCGAGGAGCTGGAGCAGGCGCGGGTGACGCCGGACATGATCCGCCTCTGCGTGGGCATCGAAAACATCGACGATCTGCTCGCCGATCTGGAGCAGGCGCTGGCGGCTGCTGCCTGAACCGCTCGCCGTACACAGATATCGGAAGCGGGCGGGGAGCCCGCTTTATTCTGACGGGCCCGCGTCTCCGCCTGTCGCGTCCGGTGCGCCGCGCGGCA
Organism: Promineifilaceae bacterium (SeqCode); assembly: GCA_033722535.1. Taxonomy (GTDB): domain Bacteria; phylum Chloroflexota; class Anaerolineae; order Promineifilales; family Promineifilaceae; genus JAAYYY01. The sequence continues at coordinate 8,530 of JAWVYW010000075.1, read as the reverse complement.
GCACGCCAATCTCGCCCAGGACCTTCACCAGTGGCGGCAGGGGCCGCGCCCACAGCCACCCGACGCGCAGCCAGAACTCGGGCAGCGCCGCCGAGCGGTAGACGCCATTGGCGTCTATTGCGGCCATCTGGTAACGGTCTCCGACCATCTGGTAGAACTCCGCCCGCTCCCGCAGGGGATCGATGAGCCAGTACTCGGGAACCCCACCCGCTTCGTATTCATAGAACTTCTCACCGCGATCCCGCGCCGCGCTTTCCGGCGAGACGATCTCCACGACCATATCAGCCGGGCCGTCAAGGTACGTTTCCCGCAGGCGCTCTAGGTTCTCGTTCGCAAGAAAGAGCAGGTCCGGCTCCCGTCCATTCTCCAGCTTCATCTGAAACGGCGCCAGCCGGTTGACGCCAAGCCCCTCGCTTTCAACATAGAAGCTCAATAGTGCAGTTAAAAACCGGACCAGGTCCTGGTGCCGGTCCGACGCCGGAGATGCGATCACGATCTCTCCATCGATCCACTCAGCCACTGTATCTTCGTCCAACCATTCAAGAAAAGCTTTGTAGCTCATTTTCTCGTCCGGCGGCTCGCGCCGCGCCGTCGCGGCCGATGTTTGCTGACTCATCGCGCTACCTCTCTCGCTGATACGCCACACACCATTGTAACCGACCACCCACCCCTGCCAAACGAACGAAAGCGCCGCCCGCTCGCGACCACTTCCCTACTACCCTCTATCTCTATCCTCGCCCCTGTGGCTCCCGCCTCTACCTCGCCATGAGGCTTAAGAACGCGACCAGCTCAACGGTCGCCGAACCGACCACGAGCGCCACGCCCACGAAGCCCAGCCAGTTCCACCAGCGGGGATCGGTGGCGGCGCCGGCGCGCAGCCGCACCGTGACCCAGGCTACCAGCGGCGCGGCGAAGAGCGCCAGCAGCAGCGCCACCAACGGCGGCAGACCAGCCACCACCAGCAGCGGCAGCGCTACATAAACCAGCGCCAGTAGCGTCACCAGCAACTTCGCCGCCGCCTCCGGACCCAGGCGCACGACCAGCGTCCGCTTGCCGACCGCCGCATCGCCCAGCGCGTCGGGGAACTCGATCGCCAGCAACATCACGAACTGGAAGAGGGCCAACGGCAGCGCCGCCAACAGGGGCAACAGCCGCAGCTGACCGGCCTGGAGGTAGTAGCCGACGGCGACGGTCAGCACCGGCACGACGAAAGCCACCGTCAGCTCCCCAACCCCGCGCGAGTGGAGGGTAAACGGGGGCGCGCTGTAGCCCCACGCCAGCGCCAGCGCCAGCAGCAACAGCGGCGCCGCCAGCGGCCCGGTGCTGCCGCCCAGCACCAGCAGCGCCGTCGCCGCCAGCGCCAGCATGGCAAAGAGGAGGGCCAGCGCAAGCGCCCAGCGCGGGGCCAGCAGCCCCTCCGCCAGCACACGGCTGCCGCCGGACCAGCTCGTCGGCGTCTCGTTGGCCACGTCGGCAGCGACGTCGAAGTAGTCGTTGCTGTAGTGGGTCATCATTTGCGTAGCCGACACGGCTACCTGCCCCCACAGTAGCGCCCACAGGTCGAGCGCCGCACCGTGGTAAAGGGCAATCGTAACCCCCAGCACGTGCAGGAGCACGCCACCGACCAGGAAGTGGGGCCGGCCGAGGCGGATGAGGTGGAGGAGAGTGCGCAGGGGGCTCATGCGGGCGGGCGCTGCGCGCTTTCCTTCGGAGTAGTCGCGTCAGCCGCGCCCGACCGCGAGGGCGGAGTCTGCCGCCGCTCCGCCGCCCCCTTCGCTGACACGCCACTCAAGGTCCGCTGTGTGCATCGCCGGCGGCTACGCGCGCTGCCGCTCCCCTTATAGCCGGCACCGTTCTTCCAGCCTCCAAAACGCCTGCGGAGCAGCGGTTGCAGCGCCCTCTCCATCACGCCCCACGCGCGCTGTTGATCCGCTCCCGCAGCGCCGCCGCCGCCTCGCGCACCCTGTCCACAAAATCTATGCCCACCCCGGCGTAGAGGACGCGGCGCCCGGCGCTGATCAGGGGGCCAACCGGCGTGGCGCCCCTCGCAGCCGCCGCCGGGCCAAAGGCCACGGCGACTGCCAAGCCACCGCCCTGTACGCCTACGTCGGGAATAAGAAAGGTCGCCGCAGGCGCCTCGCGCCGGGCCCGCGCCAATCGCCGCGCCGCCGCCGTCTGATCGGCGGCGGTGACGCCGATGACGTACCCCAGGTGCCCTGCGAGCGTCCACCGCTGGCTGGCGGCGATCGCTTCGCCCAGCCGCTCTGCCTCCGCCTGCTCCCCTGGCCCCTCCGGCGTGTACAGGGGCAGATAGGCGGCGCGCTCCGCGTGGTCGCCCACCAGGGGAAGCAGCGCCTCTTTGCCCGCGGCGGGCGCCACCGTCAGCGCATCGACCTGCCAGTGGTCGAAGGCGCCGGTGCCCCACGCCGCCTGCGCCCGCCCGCTCTCACCCACGCGCGCGTCGAGGATGATCGGAATGTGGTCGGGGATGTAGGCGATGGTCCGTTCCAGGGCGACGACACCCGCCGCCCCCCACTGCAGGTAGAAGCCCAGCGTCGGCTTGTAGGCGCAGACGAGGTCGGCGGTGGCGTCGACGATCGCTTTGTTGAAGGGCAGCACCGGCTCATCCCACTGCATCGCCGGCAACGGCAGCCGCGCCGGATCGGGGTCGAGGGCCAGGCAGAGCCAGGAGTCATTCTTTTGCTGGGCGGTGTGGAGTTTTTCGAGGTAGCCCACTACATGAACTACTCCGCCAGCCTCAGCCGGTTCTGCACGTCGTGCACGCCGGCGACGGAGAGGGCAGTGTCTTCGGCCATGCGCTTGGTGCGAAAGCGGTCGACGGTGCCGCTCAGGGTGACCACGCCCTCCTCGACGGTGATCTCCACGTTGCTGGCGTCGACGGCACCGTGGTGGGTCAGGCGCTCGCAGACGTCCTCATGAATCCGCTCGTCGGAGCGGCGGTAGCCGGCAGGCCCGCGGCCGGTGTGCGGCCCCGGCCGGCGCCAGTCGAGATCCTCGTAGTCGCGCCCATAGTCGGGCTCGCCCGTCGAGGGGCGCCCGCGCTCCCAACGCGCGCCGTAATGCTCAAAGCGGCGCCCGTACCCCTCGCCAGGCTGGCGGCGCCCAAAGGGCTGACCGGGTGCGTGCCCCACGTCGCGCGGGTTGAGCCGCTCACCGGAGATGGGGCCCCGCTCGTAGCCGTAGACGAACCCATAGTCCTCGTCATAGTTGCGGCCGGTGCGCCCGCGCCCGCGGTAGCGGTCGTAGTAATACTCGCGCCCTTCCGGGCCGATGTGCCGTTGGTCGTAATCACTCATGTGCCTTCACCTGCCTGCTGGTCGTACCACACGCTATAGTCGTCCACTATCTGGTAATTGGGGTCACTTTCGTCCACGACCTCAAGATCGTTGAGCGGGAAGTCATAGCTCCGCCCGGCGCTGTCCACGCCGACCAGCACCCCGTGCTCGTCGTCGACCAGCACGATCCGCTCCACCTGCACGTCATCGCCCTCGTTCAGCGGCCCCTGGGGCTGGAAGGCAGCGACGGTCGCCGCGAAGGGAAAGTCCAGGTTATCCGCGAGGTAGGAAGCCCACACCGCCAGCGCGGGCTGCCCTTCGCCCGCCACCGCCGTGATCTGCGCGATGCGCTCCGCCTGCGCCGCTTCGTAGGCCGCCCCGCCCACTCCATAGCCCGCCGACTCCAGCCGGTCCGAGAGCTCTGCGGCCACGCGCGTCACGTCGTCGATCTCGTCGCGTGGACGCGCGGGCATCAGCGCCGAAACGGGCAGCGTCGTCCGTGTCCAGTCGATGCCTTCTTCGTCGCAGGTGGTGATGTAGTCGGCCGGCATCTGCTCCAGCGTGATGCTATCCCACTCCACCTCGGCGAGCTCGCCAAAGATCTCGTCGGCCGTCACCTCTGTCACCCGCCCCTGCCAGCCGCCGAGCTCGGTCTCCACGTCCGGGTGGGTCACGTCTGTACGCACGGCGACGCTCTCGCCGGCGGCAAAGAGGGGTTCTGGGGGTACTGTCATAGGGTTCTCCTTTGTTACGCGCTTCCTTTCGCATGCATGTCTACTCTACCGCTACCACAATGCGTACCGGATTGCTGGCATCCCCCATCTTCGTGGCCCCCGGCTGCCGCCAATGCCCGGCGGGCACGACGAGGGCGATCGCCTCGCGCTGCACGCTGGCGCGACAACGGAAGAAATCGTCCATCGCCATTCGCTGCCCACGCGGCGCTTCGAACGCCTCCGTTTCCAGATGCTTGTCGGGCATGCGGATGCGGCGGTTGGGGGAGCGTGCGTAGCTGCCGTCCACCGTCAGCCGCTCGGCGGCTCGTGCCCCGCCCTCCTCCCTCTTCTCCGCCGCAGAATGAGGCCGCGGCTCAGCAGCCGCGCGCCCTCCTGTTCCTCCTCGTGCCGGTTTTCCACTTGTCTCATCTTGCACGGATGCTCACAATGCTCCCCCCTCGACTCTCGATTTGCCAGCTACCCGACCGCTGTTATGATCGGCGTCTAGCTTATTATATGGAGCGAAGCCGATCATGCCATCTCGCGCTTATGAACTGCCGCTTTCCACGCGCCCGCTGCCTGACGCCCCGTCCTGGCTCGGCGCGCCGAGCTTCCTGTTGGAAGCGGGCTCCGCCAGCCTACAGACGGAGACCACCTACCGCAGCGCGCTGCGCCTCTTTGCGGACTGGCTGCAGCATTATGGTAAAGATGGTTACACGAAAGACGATGAGTGGCCGCTCGAGCCGGCGGGGCTGACGACGGCGACGATTCTCAACTTCCGCAGCTGGCTCCTCTCCAACCGCAGCCGCTCGACGGCTACAACATACATGGCGGCGGTAACCGGGTACCTTAACTACCTCGACGGACAGAACCAGCTCCCGGAGGGGGTGCAGCTGGGCAAGCTGGGGCGGCAGCTGGCCCGGCGCTCGGTGGAGCGCCACCAGGCGGAGACGGTTATCGACCTCGACGATGCCCGCCAGGCGATCCCCCAGATCGTCGCCTACTACGACAACCTACCCCTGCCACCGGAGAACGACGCCTACAACCGCCGCCAGACGCTGCTGCGCAACCGCGCCCTCGTGCACACCCTCTACTCGACGGCGGCGCGTATCTCCGAGGTCGTGGCCCTAAACCGCCGCTCAGTGGACGAAGGGCGAAGCAGCCACGCCTCCATCGTCGGCAAGGGCAACAAGCCGCGCACGATCCACTTCCGTGACTACGCCCGCAAGGCGATCCGGGCCTATCTGCAGGAGCGGGAAGACGGCAACCCGGCCCTCTTTGTGGCTCACAGCCGCAATGCCGCCGGCGCCCGCCTCTCGACCACCAGCGCCCACAACGTCGTCAAGAAGGCGGTCCGGGCGCTGGATCTCCATAGCTCCCTCTCCGCCCACGACTTCCGCCACTACCGCGCCACCCAATTGCTACGCGAAGGGATGCCCATCGAGGTGGTGCAGGAGTTCCTGGGCCACGCCGACATCTCCACCACGCGCAGCATTTACGCTCCCGTGCTCGGCATTCAGGTGGTGGACGAGTGGCTGGAAAACATGGACATCTCGCCGGAGCAGGCGGTGCGGGCGGCCGCCGCCGCGGCGGAGAGCAGCGCGCCACGGTAGAGAGCGCAGGGGGCGCGGGCGCATCCGTGCTACCTGCGTACTTCCGCAATTAGTACGCCAGTACTGATAAGCAGCCCAAAACCGGTTTTCTCCCGTACCTGTAAGTGAAGTCCGACGACTGTCTACGGTTCGCCGACTGTATGACAGGCGCGTCCGACGCACCGAGCGCGGGCAGTTTCGCCAGAACGGTCAGTGGAACCGTACCAACACCGGGAGGAACTATGAAATATCTGACGCGAAGAGCGCTGCTCACCCTTGGCCTGCTCTTTATCTTCGCCGTGGCCCTTGCTGCCTGCCAGCCGGGCGCCGCCGATCAAGTTGTCCAGGAGGAAGCGCAGGTAGATGATATCGAGGAGGAGCCGGCTGCGACCCCCACCGCGGAAGCGGCGCCGGCGGCAACGTCGACGCCGGAAGAAGTCAGCCCGACGGCGACAGCGGAAGCTGAAGTGACGGCGGAGGGCGCAACGCTCGCCGTGCGCAGCAAGGAGCCGCTGGGAGAGTTTATCGTCGACGGCGAAGGGATGAGCCTCTATCTGTTCGAAGCCGACGAGCAGGGGGCGATGAGCAGCGCCTGTTCTGGCGAGTGCGCCGGCGTGTGGCCGCCGCTTCTCTCGGAGGGCGAGCCGCAGGCGGGGGATCCGGCGGTGGATGTATCCCTGATCAGCACCTTCGAACGCGAAGATGGCTCGCGCCAGGTCGCGTACAACGGCTGGCCCCTCTACTACTATGCCCCTGATGAGGCGCCCGGCGATACCCTCGGTCATGATATCGAGGGCTTTGGCGGCGCGTGGTACCTCGTCACGCCTGAAGGGACCCAACTGGAGGCGGAGGAGGAAGAAGAGGCGACGGAGGAGACGATGGAGGACGATATCGAAAGTGATGAGGAGCCCATTGACGACGATTATTAGATAGCCGGGGAAGAAGGAGCCCGAGGAGCACACATGCTCCTCACAAAAGTGTGTCCAAGAATCTGGAGCAGCTATTTGCTGCTCCCAAGCATGCGGAGGTAAACATGCAACGCAATTTGTTTCCACTGATCCTGATCCTCTTTCTCGCCATTGCCGGGGCGGGATTCGCCGTGCTGGCAAACGCCTCCCCGGAAGCCGCCGTCGCCGCGCAGGAGGCAACGGCGACACCCGAGATGGCGGCGATGGGTGAGCGCCAGGTGCCTCAGGAGCCGGCGGCGGTCGCCACCCCCGGCGGCACACTCCCCCGAGACTTTGAAGTGCAGCTGGTGAAGGTCGCCGACGGCCTCAACGACCCCGTCGCGATCACCTCTGCCGGCGACGGCTCCGGACGGCTGTTCGTGGTCGAGCGGCCGGGACAGGTGCGCATCGTCAGCGCCGACGGGGAGTTGCTGGACGAGCCGTTTATCGACCTCGACGAGGCGCTGCCCTTTGGCAACGGCGTGCTCGACGCTTTCCTGGAGCAGGGGCTCTACGACATCGAGTTCCACCCCAACTACGAAAACAACGGACGCTTCTTTGTGCACTTCGCCGAGATCCTGCGCAACGGCGATTCGATGATCGTCGAATACCGCGTCTCATCCGACGACGCCAACCGCGCCAATACAGACAGCGCCCGCGTCATCCTGCAGATCGACCAGCCGTGGGCCAACCACAACGGCGGCGAGCTGGCCTTCGGGCCGGACGGCTTCCTCTACATCGGCAGCGGCGACGGCGGCTGGGAAGGCGACCCGCTGGAGACGGGGCAGACGATCGACGACCTGCTCGGCGCCGTCCTGCGCCTCGACGTCGACAGGAAATCCTCGGTGGCCCCCTATGCGATCCCCGACGACAACCCGTTCGAGGTCGACCCGCAGATCGTGGGTCTCTTTGGCATCGACGAAGATGTCTTCGCCGACATTCACACCGAGGCGCGGCCTGAGATTCTCCACTACGGCCTGCGCAACCCGTGGAAGTTCCACTTTGACCCCGAGACGGGGGACCTCTTCCTGCCTGACGTGGGGCAGAACCACTGGGAGGAGATCAACTTCTGGCCTGCCGGCGGCGAAGCCGGCCTGAACTATGGCTGGGACATCCTCATGGGCACCCATTGCTTCCCCATTCAGCAAGAGGATTGCCCGCCCGACTTTGGCGTGCTACCCATCGCCGAGTACTCTCACGACCTGGGCAATGCGGTAATGAGCCTCGGCGTCTATCGCGGACCGGACTACCCGGTGATGGACGGCGTCTACTTTGCCGGCGACTGGGGCGAGGGGCGCATCTGGGGCCTGGCGCCGGACGAGGACGGCGTCTGGCAGATGGAAGAGCTGATGAACACGACGCTGAAGGTAACTTCTGGCGGCTATGACGAGAATGGCTCGATCTACATCACCACCTGTGACTGCGCCTACGGCCAGCAAGAGCTGCAGCCGGGCAGCGTGTGGCAGCTGGTCCCCGCCGACGCCGAACTACCGGAGGACGCCGAGCTGGCGCCGACGGAATAAGGTCCGGCTTCTAGCAGGTGCCTGAGCGCGCTCACGCGCATAACGCGCTGTTGACGCTTGAGATACAGTTACCGATAGCCGCTGAAGCGGCGGCCCTCGTAGTCGCCGCTTCAGCGGCGCGCCACCGCAGGTGGCAGCTTAGCGGCGGCACACTCCGCCCTTACGGGCGGGCGCGGCTCAAGCCGCGACTACCAGGCCGGCGCCTACGACAGCGTGACCTTTGTAGTCGCCACTTCAGCGGCGCACCACCGGAGGTGGCAGCTTAGCGGCGGCACACTCCGCCCTTACGGGCGGGCGCGGCTCAAGCCGCGACTACGAGGTGGGCGGCGACGAAGGGGCGGCGGTACAGTCTTCAGTCGTCCCAGCCCTTGCCCATGTTGAGAGGCGGATAGCGCCGCCAGGTGCTGCGAAGCCACTTCCGGCCGTTTTTAGCAACGTACCAGTGGACGCTGGACGTGG
>JAWVYW010000074.1:0-17578 GCA_033722535.1 Promineifilaceae bacterium (SeqCode) | reverse complement strand
GGGAGTAGTGACAGCAGCATGGCCGTGCCGGCCAGCGCCAGCCCCTTCCATTGCCGTTGCCAGCCGACGAGCGCCAGGCCGCCTACCGCCACGAGTCCCATCTGCCAGCGCACGAGGGTGAGAATGCCCCCACAGAGACCCAGCAGCAGCCACTGGTAAGCCGGCGGGTCTCGTCGCCACTCGGCGATGGGGAAACTCCCGGTCGTATGTGCCAGCAGGAAGACAAAAAGCGTGGCCATGAACGTGCCGCCATTATGCGAGTTGAGTGGACTTACTGTACTGTAGTAGACGAGGGGGGAACCGATAAAGACCGCCCAGGTGACGACCGCTGCCAGCCAGCGATTGCAGAGCCGGCTGGCAAGAAGCCAGGCGATGATGACGGTTGCAATAGCCAGGCTGTTCGCGCCGATCATGAGCCACATGCTGTACGGCAGGCCCACACCTTGCATCTGATGGAAATAATCCGCATTGAGCGTCCACCAGCCGAGGCGGGCAAAGAGGTGCCCCAGCAGGTAAAACGGCGCCTGGAGCAGTGCAATCCCGAACGGGAAAATATTCACAAAGCGCTGCGTTTGCGCATTCCACGTGATCTGGTAGGTGTTAACCGGCTGCAGGCGCTGTAATTGATTAGAAAAGTCGAGATCCTGATCCAGGATCAGTGTGTCGAGCCAGGCGAGATAGGCGACGCCATCGCCGCGGATCAGCGGCCGGTCCAGAAAGAGGAGGGCGGGGATCATCAGCGAGACAAGCAGGAGGAGTGAAGGGTGAAACAGGCGCGCCTCACTGCTGCCTTGTCTGTGGGCGTCCCCTCCCTCTTCACAATGCCTCCTTTTGTAGCTCATCGCAACCCTACATCTGGTGAATCTCGTTGAATGCAGACAATACGTAGGTCGGACGCTAATGGTAACCAACAGGAGTGAGGGCAACAACGGTAAAGATGAGGAAGCAATGATCTCCTCCTCTCTACGCTATCTTCTGCCCGTTCACTGTTGCATCGGTCTATCTGAGTGTCTATAATAAAAAGGCTGCCTACTGAGGCAGAAAAAAACACGCGTCCTGACGGCCCCGGGTGTGCTTACATAGTATCATCTGTTTTCCTGCTCCGCAGCGGCAAACACCGACTGCACATGGACCTCGGGAGGCAGACAAGATACTGAGGCCGTGTAAGTTCTGGGGATGGAAGACGGGCGCGGAGGTCAAAAACAAATTAAAAGGAGAATTACTTCATGGCCGTCGTTTCGATGAAAGCACTCCTGGAGACAGGCGTGCACTTTGGTCACCGAACCCGCCGCTGGGATCCGAAGATGAAGCCGTTCATCTTTACGGAACGCAACGGGATTCACATTCTTGACTTACAGCAGACTGTCCTCATGGTGGAGGAGGCGTACAACCTGGTACGCGACACCGTCGCCGACGGTGGTTCAGTCCTCTTTGTCGGCACCAAGCGCCAGGCGCAGGATACGCTTGCCCGCGAAGCCACTCGGGCGAAGCAGCCCTACGTCAACCAGCGCTGGTTGGGGGGCACGCTCACCAACTGGCAGACGATCCGCCAGCGGATCCGCCACCTCGAAGAGCTGGAGCAGCGACAGGAAGCGGGTGAGTTCGAGCTGCTCAAGAAGAAAGAGCGCCTGACACTCGAGTGGGAGATCGATAAGCTGAACGAGCGTCTGGGCGGAATTCGCCATATGAGAGATCTGCCAGATCTCCTCTTTGTGGTGGACGTAAACAATGAAGAGACAGCGGTTCGAGAGGCAAACATCCTCAACATTCCGGTGATCGCGATGGTGGATACAAACGCGAATCCGGACGTTATCGACTTCGTTATTCCCTCCAACGACGATGCTATCCGCGCGATCAAGCTGATCGTGAGTAAGATGGCAGACGCTGCGCTCGAGGGCTTCGCGATGCGCGAGGAGTCGCTGCTGGAGGAAATCCGGGGCGAAGGTGAAGCGGAGTTTGAAGACTTTGAAGGCTACGACGAAGAGCTGGCCGACGAAGATCTGCTTGGCGCCGCGACGCTGGAGAAGATACGGCGTGAACGAGCCGCCGCCGTCGAAGAAGCAGAAGACGAAGAAGACGCAGAAGAAGACGAAGAGTAAGACGACCTACCTTTGCTGCCGGCTGCTACCTGCCTGACATGCGCGGCGGTCGGCACGACTGAACGTCTCTCGCGCGCCCGCCACGGTGGAACTTTCCGCCGCGGCCTCTGGCGGGCGCGTGGGATGGCCCGCACTAACCTGACAGCGGACGCCGATCCTCGTGCCTGTTACACTGCCTTCGATTGTGTGTAGTTTGTACCGGCAGTCGACTCGGCGCACTGACACGAAACAGAGAAGCTGGAGAGAGAAGCCAATGAAAGTTGAAGTTGAACAGATTAAAGAGCTGCGTGATGCAACCGGCGCAGGCGTGCTTGATGCCAAAAAGGCGTTGACCCAGGCCGAAGGCGATTTTGATCGCGCCGTAGACCTCCTAAGAGAGAAAGGGCTGGCGCGGGCCGCCAAGCGCGCTGACCGCGAGGCGAACGAGGGTGTAATTGAAGTGTACTCACATCTCGGCAACCGCCTTGGCGTCATGTTGGAGCTGAACTGCGAGACAGATTTTGTGGCCCGCAATGAGCAGTTCCAGGAACTGGCCCATGATATTGCACTGCACATCGCTGCCAAGGCGCCGCGCTACCTCTCGCGGGACGAGGTGCCGGAGGAGGATCGGGAGCGTGAGGCGGAAGTTCTGCGGGCGCAGGCAAAGAAAGAAGGCAAGCCGGATAACATCGCCGAGCAGATCGTGCAGGGCCGGCTGAAGAAGTTCTATGAGGAGACTGTACTCATGGAGCAGCCTTTCGTAAAAGACGAAAGTATGACCGTCGAGGAGCTGATCAATAACGCCATCAGCGTGCTAGGCGAAAATATCGTTTTACGGCGCTTTGTCCGCTACGAGCGGGGCGAGGCGCTGGACTAACGGCGACCACTTAAAGAGGGCGTTCTCGAGAACGCCCTCTTTCGTACTTGTATGGTTGCCGGAGGCCTGTAACTCTGGCACCTTTTGATTCACCGGAAGCTGAGAGGACAGAGGAGGAGCCTTCGATGATCGAACAGCCACTTTACAACCGCGTCTTGCTGAAGCTCAGCGGCGAGGCGCTCGCCGGGCCGGAAGGGTTTGGTATCGACCCCAACCGTGCGGCGGAAGTTGCCGAGATTGTAAAGAGCGTCTATGATCTGGGCGTTCAGGTGGCGCTCGTCATTGGTGCAGGCAATTTATGGCGTGGTACGATGGGGACCTCCTATGGGATGGAGCAATCGACCTCTGACCACATCGGCATGATCGCAACGGTGATGAATGCGCTCGCGCTGCAGGATGCTCTTGAGCGGCTGGGCCTGATCACGCGCGTGCAGACGGCAATTGAAATGAAGAGCATCGCAGAGCCCTACATCCGTTTGCGGGCCATCCGCCATCTGGAAAAAGGGCGCGTCGTCATCATTGGCGGTGGTACCGGCAATCCGTACTTTACGACCGACACCGCCGGCGCGCTGCGCGCAATGGAGATCGGCGCCGACGTGCTCATTAAAGCGACCAAAGTGGACGCTATCTACGACGAAGATCCACAGCGCAATCCAGACGCCAACCGCTTTGAGCGCCTGTCCTACATGGACTTTCTCAATTTGCGCCTTCGCGTGATGGATAGTACGGCCATCTCACTCTGTATGGAAAACAGCTTGCCCATTGTCGTGCTTAACATGTGGGATGAGGGCAGCGTGAAGGACTTTCTGTCGGGCAAGCCAGTCGGGACCCTCATCGGAAATTTCTAGTCTCGTTACAGGAGGAGACTGCTATGATACGCGAGCTGTTGCAGGAAACTGAGAGCCGGATGCTGACTGCTGTTCATTCCCTGGAAATGGATCTGGCAGCTTTTCGAACCGGGCGGGCGTCGCCTCACCTTCTCGACAGGGTAACGGTAGAAGCTTACGGTTCGGAGATGGCGCTGAACCAGGTCGCCCTCGTCTCTGTTCCGGAGCCGCAGCAACTGGCAATTCGTCCTTACGACGTCAATATTCTGACAGAGATAGAGCGGGCCATCCTGAAGTCTGATATTGGGATCACGCCCAGTAATGATGGCAAGATCATCCGGCTCACAATGCCCCGCCTGACAGAAGAGCGACGGCGGGAGCTTTCGAAGCAGGTTGGGCGGCGTGTTGAAGAGGCGAAAGTGGCGGTCCGCAACATTCGTCGCGACGCGCTCAACGATTTGCGGGAATTTAAGGAAGAAAATCTGCTCGCCGAAGATGCCTTTTACCGCGGGCAGGACGATTTGCAAAAGCTAACTGATCGTTACATCGAGCAGGTAGAGGAGATGGGACAGCGGAAAGAAGCGGAGATCATGGAGATCTGATGCCCTCTCCCAAGAAAGAGCTTGATCTTTCTGCCGTTCGAGTGCCCCGGCACGTGGCGATTATTATGGATGGCAACGGCCGGTGGGCGCGTCAGCGAAATTTGCCGCGGGTTGCCGGGCATCGTGCGGGCGCCGAAAATCTCCGCCGGATCATTAACGCCTGCGTCGACTTTGGGATCCAGATCCTGACCATCTATGCATTTTCGACCGAGAATTGGGATCGACCGGAACAAGAAATACGCGGGCTGATGAAGATTTTTACGCGCGTGCTGGACCAGGAGCTCGCCGAGCTCCATGCGCAGGGCGTTTGCCTGCACCATCTCGGGGATCTGAAAGGTATCGAGCCGGCACTACAGCGGAAGGTGCTTGACGCCATTGAACTGACTGCCGACAATGACCGTCTGATCCTCAATGTTGCCTTTAACTATGGTGGGCGCGCCGAGATTCTGCACGCCGTGCGAGAGATGCTTGCCGACGACGTCAGCCCGGATGATCTGACGGAGGAGCTCTTTAGCTCCTATCTTTTTACCGCCGGCCTACCCGACCCCGATCTCGTCATCCGCACTAGCGGTGAACTGCGGATCAGCAATTTCCTCATCTGGCAGGCGGCCTATGCAGAGTACTACGCAACACCCTGCTACTGGCCCGATTTTGGTCGCGAAGAGCTCTACGAAGCACTGGTTGCTTATACCCAGCGGGAGAGACGCTTCGGGGGTCTTCCGGAGGAAAGCCAGTAGGCGCATGACCTCCATCACTGCCAGCTCATTTGCCCGTCGGGCAGTCACTACTGCAGTTGTTCTGCCGCTCGCGCTGTGGCTGATATACATGGGGGACTGGTTTTATTTCATCCCTATTGTGCTGATCGTTACGCTGGCGACAATCGAATACGCGACGCTTCTCGCAACACTGAACTGGAAGTTACCCCTGTGGATCTTATTGCCTGCCGTTCTGGCGCAGTTGGTTGCCGGCGCCTGGCCCAACTTAAATCTTTTTGCTCCTCTTCTCGTCTTTAGTTTGGCAGCGGCGATGGTTTACGTGTTGTGGCAGTACGAAACGCGCCGCTTTAACAACGTACCAGCAACATGGGTGGGGACGATGGCGGGAATCGTCCTCTTAGGCTGGCTCGGGGGCCACTTCTTTCGCTTGCGACTCATTGATTCCGATCCTCTGGGCTGGCAGTGGGTGATGCTCGTAATGCTGGGGACGTGGATTGCCGACTCTGCTGCTTATCTCTTCGGGAGCCAGTTTGGGCGCCGACAACTGGCGCCGCGCCTGAGCCCCAACAAAACGGTGGAGGGCTACTTCGCCGGTATTCTTTTTGGCCCGCTCTCCACTCTAGTTATGGCGTCGCTCTTTGGCCTACCAGCGTTTGTCGCGCTAATATTGGGTTTGGTCGTCTCCATCGTGAGTCCTGCCGGGGATCTGGCGATCTCCCTCTTGAAGCGAGAGGCAGGGGTTAAAGACTCTGGACAGATGTTGCCGGGTCATGGTGGCGCCCTCGATCGCATTGACAGTTTGCTCTGGTCGGTGTCGATCGCCTACTATGTGATCGTGTTTCTTACGTGACTGCCTGACCTGAAAAAGTGAGCCAGCCGTTGCCGTGTCGAGGAGCCCCACTCTTCTCGCCAACCCGGCATCGGTTAAGAGAAGCTGTTATTCCTTATTCCCACTGAGTTGATTTCCTGCTAGGTTTCAGAAGGAGGAAGCCATGGACGCAGTGCCTATTCCCGGAAAGATTGTGACAATTGAACGCTTCATCATGGAGAATCAGCCTCGAGAGGCCTCCGGAGCGTTTACCGGTTTGCTTTACGACATCGCTCTTGCCGCCAAGGCGATCGCGCATAAAACAAACCGCGCCGGTCTGCTCGACGTTCTTGGTCGCGCCGGAGATATGAATGTGCAGGGAGAGCAACAGCAGAAACTGGATGTCTATGCCGACGAAATCATCTTCCGGCTGTGCGATCACACCGGTCGCCTCTGCGTAATGGCCTCGGAAGAGCAGGAAGGGATCCGGGAGATCCCACCCCAGTATGAAAAGGGCAGTTACGTCCTCGTCTATGATCCCCTCGATGGTTCGTCCAACATCGACGTCAACGTCAGCATTGGCACCATTTTCGGCATCTTCCGCTGTATCGACCGGGAGAAGAGGGGGCGGGTTGAAGATGTTTTGCAGGCCGGGCGGAGACTGGTTGCCTCCGGCTATGTGCTCTATGGGGCGAGCACAATGCTCGTTTACACGACCGGCGCCGGGGTCCACGGCTTTACTCTGGACCCTGAGCTTGGCGAGTTTTTGCTCACCAACGAGCAGATGACGCTGCCCGAACCGCCGAGTTTCTTCAGCATGAACCACGCCTACTATGAGCGCTGGTCCCCCGGGATGCAGCGCTATGCGCGCTGGCTTGCAGGGCGTGAGCCGGGCGCTCCCTCGTTGTCGGAGCGCTACATCGGCTCCCTTGTGGCCGACTTTCATCGCAATCTGCTCCTCGGAGGCGTCTTTGCCTATCCCGCGGATGCGAAGAAGCCAGAAGGAAAGCTGCGCCTGCTTTACGAAGCAGCGCCGCTCGCCTTCATTATTGAGCAGGCAGGCGGTTACGCTTCTGATGGGCGGCAGCCGATCCTCGACATGCAGCCGCGCGATCTCCACCAGCGGGTTCCGCTCTTTATCGGCAATCGCTCCCTTGTCGAGCAGGCGGAACGTTTCTTACGTGAAGAAGAGGAGGAAACGCTTTCGGCGCCGGTGCCACAACCGCATCCCGGTTAAAGACAGCGATAATCGAAGTTGCGTTAGATAGAATTGACGCCCTTACTCGGGCATGCTATACTGGTGGCGCCCAAGGACATATGTTCATTCCTCGAGTGGCCCAAACGAAGATCAAAGAACCGAGAATCTCATTTTCCTTCACCTCTCTTTTCACCCGCCCCTGGCGTTCCCACTGACCTGATCAGTTTGTCTTGTCGGGGCCATCTGTGGAGTGAGCCTGGCTGCTCAAGTGGAAACGAAAGCAAGCGCGGCGCACGCAATCGGCGCGTGCGTGGCGGCAGGTAAGAGAACGGGGCCTGAAACCACCCAGAGGAACTCCCGAGTGTGAAGCGAGACCACCCAAAGTAATAGACAAAGGTGGGCTGTATCGCGCATTGGTGCGATGCGGACGCCGTAGATGTAATCAGTAAGATGCGGCCTTATTTGGCCAAATCCGTACTATACCGCGGTTTTCCCACACTGGATGGGGAGAGCGGATCCCGGTCATTATCAGATGACCCTCTATTGGAGAGAAGAGAATTATGATGGAAGTAACTGAACTCGAAGAAAAACGAGTTTCCGAGTTGCGCGACATCGCGCGCGATATGGACATTTCCGGCTTCAGCGGCTTGAAGAAGCAGGAGCTGGTGTACGAGATAATGCGGGAGCAGGCTCGCCGCCGGGGCCTGGAATTTCGCGGGGGCGTCCTGGAGATCATTCAGGACGATAAGCAGCCCATGGGCTTTCTGCGGGCAAACCGCAACTATCACCCCGATCCGAATGATATTTACGTTTCAAACTCGCAGATTCGGCGCCTGGGTCTGCGCACCGGCGACTACATCATCGGACAGGTGCGAGAGCCTAAGGATAATGAAAAGTACCACAGCTTGCTGCGCGTAGAGGCGGTCAACGGAATGGATCCGGAGGAGGCGCGCCATCGTCCTCGTTTTGAGAAGCTGACGCCGATTTTCCCCGACCGGAAGATTAAGCTGGAGACGAAGCCTCACATTCTTTCCACGCGCATGCTAGATCTTGTAGCTCCAATCGGCCGTGGCCAGCGCGGGCTCATCGTCAGCCCGCCGAAGGCGGGCAAGACGACGGTGCTTAAGGATATTGCGAATGGGATATCTGAGAATCATCCCGATATCTACATGATCGTCGCCTTGATCGGAGAGCGCCCAGAAGAGGTGACCGACATGGAGCGATCGGTAGAGGGGGAGGTCGTTAGTTCGACCTTCGACGAGCCGGTCAAGAACCATTGTGCTGTCGCAGAGATGGCGCTGGAGCGCGCCAAGAGTCTGGTGGAGGCGGGACGCGACGTCGTCATTCTCCTCGATTCGATCACCCGTCTTGCACGCGCCTACAACCTCACCGTTTCACCCAGTGGTCGGACCCTTTCTGGTGGTCTGGATCCGACCGCGCTCTACCCACCCAAGCGCTTTTTTGGGGCGGCACGCAACCTGGAAGAGGGAGGCAGCCTGACCATCATGGGCACCTGCCTGGTCGATACCGGTAGCCGTATGGACGATGTCATCTATGAGGAGTTCAAGGGCACCGGCAACATGGAACTTATGCTCAGCCGTCGTCTGCAGGAGCGGCGCATCTTCCCGGCCTTCGACATCGAGCGCTCGAGCACCCGTCGCGAGGAGCTGCTGATGTCCGGCGATGAACTGCAGCGCGTCTACATGATGCGCCGCATGTTGGGCCACCTCATGGATACACCCGGCTACGATCTCAGTAGCGCCACGAACGCGGTCCTACAGCGGATGCGCGGTACAAGTGACAACTATGAATTCCTGGAGACGCTGACCAAGGATATGTAACCACCTGGCGCCGTCGCGCGCGTTAGCACCCTTTAAGAAAACGGGCTCCCCCGCGGGAGCCCGTTTTTACGTCCTTGCCCTTTATGATAGCATTCTCCTCTGTGCAAAGTGCACTTCATGGAGAAGCAAAACGTGCCTATGAATGAAGACCCGAACCTGCTACAACGTTATGGAGGACACATTGTACTCCTGATCGTCGCCCTGCTGCTGGTGTTGGGGAGCCGTACGGCAGCTGTCGCCGATCTGCTGGAGTCGGCAGCCGCAGAGCCGGCAGCAGCCGATACTTCGGCCTTTTCTGCCTTTCAGGCGGCTGCCCCGGCAGCCAAGAACGCTGCCAGTCAGGAAGCAGCCGCGGAGGGGGCGGGCGCTTCTACCGGAGCAGACGAAGGTTTGCTCTACGATATCAGCGAAGTTCCAGTCCGCAGTGACGCCAGCCTCGCGCCAGCGCCAATTCCGATCACCTACCGCGGCTCTGAACCGGACCACGACTTCATTACCTATACCGTAGAGTCCGGCGATACGGCGATCGCCATTGCCAAAATGTTCGGGATCAAGGAAGAGACGATTCTAGGGGGCAACAGCTTTCTGAGCACCAACGCCGGTCAGCTATGGGCCGGTACGGAGATCGTCATTCTGCCGGTGGATGGCGTGCTGCACGATGTGGTCGCGGGCGATAGCCTCGAGGGTATAGCGGAGGAGTACGACATTCCGATCGAGGACATTGTAGCCTATGAGCCAAACCAGCTCGAATTTCCCTACCGCCTTTATCCGGGAACACAGATCTTGGTCCCCGGCGCTGTTCGGGAGGCGTTCTACTGGGATCCCCCAAACTATGCTTCCTCTGGCTCAAGCTCGCCCGAAGCGATGCAGGGCATCTTCGTAGCCGTACCCGGCACTGGCACCTTCATCTGGCCCAGCGGTGGCAGGCGCATCACGCAGCAGCCGTGGTACGGACACATGGCGCTGGACATTGGGCTCGTCACCGGCTCGCCAATCTATGCATCTGACACCGGCACCGTGACCTACTCGACCTGGAGCCCATACTGCTACGGGAACCTGATCGTGATCAACCACGGCAATGGCTTCGAATCGTTCTACGCCCACCTCAGCGGCTTCAACGTTCGCCCCGGGCAGACAGTCTATCAGGGCAACCTCATCGGCTGGAGTGGTAACACCGGTTGCTCGTCCGGCCCCCACCTGCATTTTGAGGTGCGTTACGGCAAGGCGCGGCAAAATCCGTACAACTACCTGCCGTAAGGCTCTCCCCCCCGCCGGTGGAGCGGGGAAGGGCGTCAGGCTGAACTGAGGTCGACCTCGGACGCTGTGGCGCTCTTCCCTCCCTCTGCCGCCTTCAGCGCAGCGGCTCTTTCGGCCATGATGCGGTCGCGAAGCTGTCCGCAGCCCGCCTGGATGTCGATTCCCCGCCGCACGCGTACGGTGCTGCTCACTCCATAGCGCGCCAATTCCGCCTGAAAGGCATCGACGCGTACGCGGTTGCTGGGGCTCCCGCCGTATCCCTCCGTCGGATTTAGAGGGATGAGATTGACGTGCACGAGCATCCCCTCGAGTAGCTGGCCCAGGCGGCGCGCCTGCTCCAGGGTGTCATTTTCGCCTTCGATCAACGCCCACTCGATCGTGACCCGGCGTCCGGTCTTCTCGATGTAGTAGTGGATGGCAGCCATCAGTTCGTCCACATCCCAACGGCGGTTGATAGGGATGAGTTTATCTCGTTCCTCGTCGGTCGCCGCGTGCAGACTGACGGCGAGACCTACCTGCCGTTCTTCGTCCGCAAAGCGGCGGATCGCGGGAACCAAGCCAACGGTACTGATTGTGATCCGCCGGGCGCCGAGATTGAGTCCTTCCTCGTCGGTCAGACGCTCCACTGCCTCCAGCGTGTTGTCATAGTTGTGGAGTGGCTCGCCCATACCCATCATCACGATGTTCGTCACACGCCCTTCTTCGGCTGCCAGCTGACGCGCAAAATGGATGACCTGAGCAACAATTTCACCATCGGACAGGTGGCGGAAGAAGCCCATCTGGCCCGTCGCGCAAAAGACACAGCCCATGGCGCAACCGGCCTGCGTGCTGATGCAGAGTGTGTGCCGGTTCTCGTAGTCCATACGGACCGTTTCGATGAGCTGGCCATCGGGCAGTTGAAAGAGCGCCTTCATGGTCTGGCCATCGCTTGACTTCAATTCGCTAACTGGCGCCAGGACATCCAGCGTGGCGCGCTCGGCCAGTTGCTCGCGAAATGCCTTGGGGAGACTGGTCATCTCTTCAAAGCTTGCCGCGTAATGCTTGTACAGCCACGTCCAGAGCTGGCGCGCACGGAACTTCGGCTCGCCAAGCTCAACGACAAGCCGTTCGAGCTCTTCCAAGCTCTGATCATACAGATTAATCTTACCATTAGCAGCCATGCGGTTATCTTAAAGGTTGTTTACAGTGGCTGTCAACGACCGCCCGGCCCCTCAAACGGATTTCATGCACGAGCGACGGCCTGAATGCGCTGCTCTGTATCGACGCAGAGGGGGAAGGGCGCACGGCTACAGACGCACGCGCTTGAGCTCTTCGGCCAGTTCTCCGATGTCGGCGCAGACGAGATCGGGTTGAATGGAGGACGCTTCCAGCTTCTGCCGCCTGGTTACGCCGGAGAGCAGGAGGACCGTGTATAAGGCGGCAGACTGGGCGCCCTGAATGTCTGTCTCCAGCCGATCCCCGACCATAGCTACTTTTTCCGGCGGGCTGCCGAGCCGCTCGATCGCTTCCTGAAAGATCGCCCGGCCCGGCTTACCGATCACCAACGGCTCGACCCCGGTCGCAGCTTTGATGAAGGCCAGCAGCGAGCCGGCGCCGGGAAGTGGCCCGATCTCAGTAGGGAAGGTGAGGTCGGGATTTGTTCCGACGAAGGCAGCACCTTTACTGATCAGGTAGGCCGCACTTGCCAACTGGGGATAACAGAAGTGACGGGTAAAGCCGACGACGACGAGATCCGCCCGCGCCTCCTCGCCGACGAAGGCCTCCGCCTCAAGTAGGTGGAACCCTCTTTCGCGCATTGCCTGCTGTAGTCCGCTTTCGCCGACGACATATGCTAGTGTGCCCGCCGGATAGTGCCCCTCCTCACGCAGATAGCCCGCGGTGGCCTCGCTGGAGGTAAGGATATGCTCTGGCGTGACGTTTACACCGAAGCGCGCCAGCTTGTCCGTGTACTGCGTGGCGACTCGAGTCGCATTGTTCGTCGCCAGAACGTAGTTAATTCCCAATCTATCCAGTGTCTCAAAAAACTGTTGCAGGCCAGGCATCGGCGTCTCCCCGCGCCAGAGTACGCCGTCCATGTCCAGGATCAGGCCCTCGATTTGCTTGAGAAAGCTCATGTACACTCCTGCTTCGTTTGCATCGTGCCGGCGGCTGATTATAACCCCGCAATCTACGCGCTGCATGAGATAGGTTATAATGAGCTACAATGCGCAACCATCGCCACCGCTTCGTGCCGCTTTCGCTATTTGTGCTGTTTTTGCTGGCCGCGATCTTTCGCGTTCATGGTTTATTTACGAGTGCCTTTCACCCTCAGGAGGCGCTTTACGCTACGTGGGGCCGCGAGATTGCTGCCGGCAATGCTCCGTTCCTGCGCGGGGCGCCGCTACAGGAGCCACCGGGGCTTCCTTATCTACTGGCCCTTTTCTATACGCTTCCAGGGCTGACCGCAGCCTGGGTTGCGCGCCTGCCCGCGTTCATTGGCAGCCTGCTGCTGGTGCCGCTCACTGCGCGCCTTGTGTGGAGCGTTTATCATGATCGGCTGGCGATGGTCATCGCCACGGTCTTCATCGCCCTCTCCCCCTTTGCAATTCAGTTCAGCGCCACCGCTTTCGCCGCGCCACTGGCGACGGTGCTGCTCGTCGCTGCCCTTGCCACCGCCGCCGGAGCGGCGGGCGACAAGGACCGTTCGTCACCTCTCGCGGGCATTTTCTTTGCCCTGGCGGTGGCGACTCAGGAGGAGGCGTGGCTCTTCCTGCCGTTGCTCGTCGGATTGCTGATCTTCACCGCCCTGCGCGGTGCCGCCCGCCGCCAGAGCAATGCGTTAGGGCGGCGAATCAGACGCACCCTGACGAGCTTCATGTTCGGCGCACTTCCCCTCCTGCTTGTACTTCTCCTCTGGCAGCTCGTTCGCAGCGACGACCTCGTGCTCCCGGGTGGGCAGATGGAGAATTTGCTTCACAGTCGCCTCGTCTGGTCGTGGGAGCTATGGCCACGACTGGAGGCCTGGGGTGAGCTTGTGGGGATCATGATCGGCTCCCCAATCGTGACCTTCCTGCTGGTGTTGGCGCTGCCGATCTTCCTGGCACTCCTGATCTACGAGCAGGACTGGCCGACGGCATTTGACCAGCTCTTCCTGCTCTTTCTACTCGCCTATCTGGTGTTACACTGGTTCATCGCCCTGCCGGTCCAGGACCGCTCGCTCCTCTCGCTTTTACCTCTCCTCGCGCTTCTGCTCGGTCGCTTTCTGTCGCGTGTGGTGGCGTTCACCGCCCACGAACTCCCTGCGCCGGCGCGCGCGCCTGTGCAAGGGGCGCTGGTAGTGGCGCTCGTGCTGCTTATGCTGCCCTCTGCCTGGGCCGGACGCGAGGGCGCCTTCCCTGTTGGCGGGCGGCAGGGGGCGCAGGAGCTCGCGCATCCTACCGCCCTCGCCGCGGAAGGCGTCCACTCGAGTGGGGCGGACGGTGCCTGTCTGGCGCTGCCGCTCAGAGGCGAGAGGGCTCCCTTAATACAGACGCTGCCGGGCGCCGCTCTAATCGCAGAGCCGGTCTGTGGGACAGCTACGTTCGTCCGCTACGCGACTGTGCCATGAGTTACCGACAGATGGTAGAACCTTCCTCTTTCCTTTTTTACGATCTGGAGACGACAGGACTCCATCCGGCATTCGACCAGATCCTGCAGTTCGCCGCGACCCGCACCGATCTGGAGCTGCAGCCACTGCCGGGCGAGGAATACAACGTGCGCGTTCGGCTGCGCCCGGACGTTTTTCCGGCGGTCGGGGCGCTGCTGACCACGGGGCTCTCGATCTATGATCTGCTCGACGGCACGTCAGAGTATGATGCGGCGCGGGAAATTCACCGCCTCGTCAACACGCCAGGAACGATCAGCGTTGGCTACAATTCTCTCGCGTTTGACGACGAATTTTTGCGCTTTACCTTCTATCGGAACTTGCTGGCGCCGTACGATCACCAGTGGAAAGATGGTTGCCGGCGGATGGACCTGTTGCCCATTGTCGTCATGTACAGCATCTTCCGGCCCGATGCGCTGCGCTGGCCTCGTCCAGATGGGCTCCTGTCGCTCCAGCTGGAGCGTCTGAACCGCCTGAACGACCTTGCGGAGGGACCGGCGCACGATGCGTTGGCAGACGTAAAGGCGACGGTGACGCTTGCCCGCCACCTGCAGAGGCGAACGCGGAGCTGGCGCTCCTTCACTGACGGTTTCTGGAAGCAGACCGCCAATGAGCGACGCTCCATGCTCCCCCGGGCGATGGAGGATGAGCCCTTCCCGTGCGCCGTGCTTGTGCGCCCCGACTTTGGCGAGCGGCAGGCATACCAGTCGCCGGCGCTCTACCTGGGACGCTCGATTCCGTACACGAATCAACATCTATGGTTGCGGCTGGACCGGCCCGACTTCACCGTGTTGCCCACCGATCTCGTCGGTGCGCTGCCGGGCTCGCTGCTTGTCGTGCGTCAGCGAAAGGGCGACGGTTGCTTTGTGCTACCTCCAGGCCGCGCCATGCTACAGCGGGCTCAGGAAGAGCGCTTTCACCGCAATCTCGGCTGGCTCCGCCGGCATCGGCGCGCCCTGCGGCAGATCGTCCACTACTTCACCACCTTTACCTATCCCAAGACGAAGGGTGTTGACGTCGACGCGGCGCTCTACCTCAACAGCTTCTTTCGGCCGGAGGAAATGGCCCTCTTCTCGCTCTTCCATCAGGCGTCGGTCGGCGAGCGGGTGGAGATATTATGCCGCTTCGAGCGTCCGTGGGTGCGGTTGCTGGCGGAGCGCCTTCTGGCCCGCAACTATGGCCTGGGCTACCTCTTTGCCGGGTATGAGGCTTTCACAGCGGGCATTTGCGGAGACGAGGCGAGGGCGCCGCTGGACTGGAAGGGTAACCGGCGGCGGACGCCGGCTGCTGTGCTCGGCGAGATTGATGAGGCGCGAAGCGCTGGCGACGTTGACGCGGCTGGTCTGGCTCTCGTCGCCGGCCTGGAACAGTATATAAGCCGCTTTGTTGAGCGCAGCGCGACTGGCTGAGGACGACGCGTGCGTGAGACTGTTTCATTTGCTAGCCCCCATCCCCGCCCCTCATGGATTCAGCGCTCGTGTAAGATAATAGATCTGGCTGCGGATAGCAGTGGCTTCCTCGGGCGTCGCGAGGCGTGGCTGACCTCCCGGCTGGACAACTGCTGGTTGAAGGTCTAGCTGGTGCACGCCCTCGTCCCCAAACCAGGCGTGGAGGATGGCCGTCTCCGGTGGACCGTCGATGGGAAAGGCGAAATTGCCCAGTCCGTAGACGATGACGCCGCCGTTATAAAACTCGACCCCCTGCAGAATATGGGCGTGGTGACCGATAACCAGAGCAGCTCCGGCGTCTATGGCAGCGCGGGCCGCCGCTCGCTGGGGTGGGCTGGGGGAGGCGACGTACTCATAGCCGCTGTGCAGGAGGACGACGACATGATTGGCCTGCTCCGCCGCGGCGGCCACGTCGGCTGCGATTTCCTCGGGGATGGCCCAGGCTACGCCGGGCGCGCTTTCCGTTGCCGTCCAGGTTGTATTATCAAAATAGGGCGGCACCCCCTCCTGGGGAACGTCGACGTAGCCGAGGAAGGCGAACAGCATCCCCCCGGCCTCGATAAAGGCCGGCGCGCGTGCCCGGCTTGCGTTGGCGCCGGCCCCGACGGTCCGTACATCCTGCCGCTGTAGGAGATTCATGCCCTGACTCAGCGCCTCGGGACCATAGTCGAGGGCATGGTTATTGGCCAGACTGACGACGTCAAAGCCAGCACGAGCCACAGCTTCGGCCGCGCCGGGCGGCGCCCGGAAGGTGTACGCCTTGGCGACCGGCTCGCCGCTATCCCCGAGAGCGCTCTCGAGATTCCCAACGGCGATGTCGGCCTGCTGCAGCACAGCCGCCACTTCCGCGAAAGGGTAGTCTAGACGTCCATTGGCGATCACCACACCCAGCGCCCTGTCGAGCATCAGGTCCCCCACGGCTGCGAGGTGAGCCATGTCAGCCCGGCCCAGCTCCAGCTGCCCCGCCAGGAACGAGGCCGCTTCTTCATAACCGGGTGCCGCGTGCAGCGACCACGGCTGCTGGAGGGAATAGCCCGGGTCGAGGGGATAGAAGCCATCGACGCGGAGGGCGCGTAGATCGGACGTCAAATCGCCCCATGGTATAACGCGTGCCAGCCGGTGGCCGTCGACTCGGATCCCCTCCGCCTGGGCGGCGGTTACCGTGTGCCATTCCGTCCCAAAGGGGACGGCGACCGCCAGCGGCTGGCTGGCGATAGGGATCCCGCCGTCGTCGGGAAGAAGGGCGATCTGCGATCCTCCGGCGTTCAACGCCGCGGCCGGATCGGCCACGGCGGCGACGTCAAGCCGCCACGGCGGCTCCGCGTCGCCGCTTCTGGCTATCGCCGTCTCTGCAGGTCGTTGCCACTCCGGCGGGATGGCAAGCACCACCTGCGGGCGAGGTGTCGCGCTCGCCGTTGCCGTGGGCGCTACTGTCGACGAAGGGGCCAAAGTCGGCGCGGGGGTGGCGGTCGGGCGCATTGTCGGCGGTGGCGGCAGTGTAGGGGAGGGCGGCGGCATTGGATGCGCCGACGATGCTACGGTCGGCTCTTCTGGTACCGCATTCATCGCTGTGCAGGCCGATAGCAGCGCCAGGATGACGAGGGCGCCGCAGAGGTGTAGGCGTGAGCGCATGAGCCGTGTTGTGCGCAACATTTACTAGCTTCCCGGTGGGATGCAGACTGTGCCCCGCTCCTCGCGCAGATACTCCGAGATAGTCAGATTCTGCTCTTTCAGGCCGCTCGCCAGCTCCACGCCAACGTAGCGAAAATGCCACGGCTCATACCAGACGTCGGTCTGTTCCCGGCGCTCATAGGGATAGCTGAGAGTGAAGCCATATTCGTGAGCGTGTTCGAGCAGCCATTTACCTTCGGGGGTCTGCGCAAAAGCGGGATGAAACTGAATGAAATCTTCCCCTAACATAGCGGCGAGCTCGGGCGAGCCAAAGTCGACCGTCGTTCCCAGCTGGTGCTCGCTGTGCCCGGGTGGCAGACTGAGGTTGTGCGCGTGGTCCGGATACTGCTCCGTCCACTTCTGCCGGGCCATGTTCTGTGTCCAGTAGGCACGATAGCCGGAGATGACCTGCGGCCGTAGACCTTCCTCCTGCATTGCCGCAATAAGCTCCTGCAAAGGCTCGATAATCACTTCTCGCACTTCCGTCGGGTAGCCGATGTGCACGGCGGATGGGAAATAGTCGCTCAGGGGCACGAGGTCCCCCGGCTCATACTCGGGAGACAGTCCATAGGTGCGATCGACGAGCACCAGGAGATCGTCATCCGGAGGATGGCGCTCGGAGCACAATCCGGG
>JAWVYW010000073.1:0-17656 GCA_033722535.1 Promineifilaceae bacterium (SeqCode) | reverse complement strand
TGGGGGCAGCGCTCCTGACCCGCATCGACCTGCCGGTAATCGCCCTCCTGTTCGCCGGCGCGCTGCTGCTGCGCTGGCGGCAAGGGCACTGGACGAAGGGGCTCACTGCATTCGCCGTTACCTTTGCTCTCTTTCTGGCCCACGCAACAGCCTCCGCACTACTCATCAGCTGGCCCTACACGTGGAATACGTACAGTGGCGCCTTTTCACTGCTTTCTGCCTCTCTGTCTCCTCTCTCTCTGGCGCTTATGGCGGGTCTGTCCGTCGTCGTCGCGTTCATCATCACGCGGAACGGGTTGCCGACCTCCTTAAAGACCAGCTATGAACGGCTATTTGCCAGCGTCCGCTGGCGCTGGTTGCTGGCGGTTGCCGTCGCCCTCCTGAGCGCCTACGCCTACTTCCTCAGGCCGCTTTTGGAGTCGACCATCACCTACCCCTCCTGGCCCGCCGGCACAGAGGTTACGCTGCTGAACAGCGAAAATTGGGTCCGCCTTGGCTGGTACCTGACGCCACTGGGGCTCTTACTGGCGACCGCGGGCGCCGCCTGGATTTTCTGGCGGGAGCGGCTGGGACGCCTCGCCCTGTTCATGAGCGTGGGGATTCTGACGACGATCCAGTACGTCTACCACATCTTCAATACACCGTACCATATCTACGCGATGCGGCGGTACGTGCCGATCGTGATTCCGGTACTGCTGATCTTCGCGGCCGTGGCGCTGGTCAAGGTTGTGAGAACGCGGTCGTCCTGGTACGTGCGCAGCCTCGGTATCTTTTTAGCCGTCACTCTGATGCTCGGGCTGCTGTACCAGGCCCGCCACGTCTTGCCCTTGCGAGAGTTCGAAGGTGCCGTGGCCGCAGTAAAGGCGCTCAACGAGAAGCTGCACCCCGATGCGCTGGTCGTCATTAGCGAACCACCAGAATCGATTTTTGCCGACACCTTCGGCGTGCCGCTGCGTTTCATCTTCGGTCATGACATTGCCACCATCAGGAGCGATGAGGCGCAGCTCGTCTCTTTTATTGAAGAGATGTACGCCTACGCCGATGCACAGGGGCGACCGTTGCAGCTTCTTGCCGTAGAACCGATCCCCGGTTCGGTTCGGGATGCTTTCTCCTTACAGCCGCTGGAAATGTTCCCCGCCCGCTTTGAGCACTTGCAGAGCACCTTTACCGACTACCCCTCGACGATGCAGACCGCTTACTACGGAATCGAAATCTACGATATCGAGCCCCCAGAAGAGGCATCCGCCTCCGCACAACCTATCGAGATTGACGTGGGCACTCTCGACGCCGCCTACATCGATTCCGGATTCTACTACAAGGAGCCGCTACCTGGCCCGACGACGATGCGTTGGACCAGCGACGAGGCAGCGCTGAGCATTCCTCTCGCGGGCGCGACCACGGTGACGGTCGACGTCCGGGCGATGATCTACCGGCTGGATGCAGCTCCCGCAGCCGACGTTACCGTCTGGCTTGACGGGCGGCGAATTGGGCAATTCGAACCCCGCGACAAGGAGTGGCATACCTTTTCCTTTGAGGCGCAGACGCTGCCAACCGATGGTTCTTCCCTACTGTCATTCGAGACAGCAACCTTTAACCCGGCTGCGCTCCAGGTCAATAACGACACGCGCGATCTGGGCTTTTTAATCGACTGGATAAAGATCACACCTGAGTAACCACTGCTATCAAGGAGTAGAAAAGAGTGAAGGTTCTAACTACACTGATGCAAAGAGTAATACCACGTCACCGGCAGCCGGCGTGTCCGGCCGTTGTCGAAGATAGCCTCGAGGTCTACGATGTCACACCGTTTGCCGCCGACATCGATCTGAAGGCGCTCGACGTCGTCCAGTGGGCGCCGGTCTGGATGACGCGCGGCGAAAGATTGCTGCTTTACACGCTGACTTTCACCCTCCGACCTTCACGCTACCTGGAGATCGGCACCTTTAAGGGCGGTTCTGCTCTGGTGGTAGCAGCGGCAATGGACGCCGCAGACAGCACCGGGCGCATGATCTGCATCGATCCAGAACCACGGATCGCGCCCGAGCACTGGGAGAAAATAGCGCACCGGACGACCCTGCTGACCGGCTTCTCGCCTGATATTCTTCCTCGCGCCTATGATAGTGCGGGCGGTCTGTTTAACTTTGTACTAATCGACGGCGATCACACGCGGGCCGGCGTTTTGCGTGATGCCGTGGGCGTGCTCCCCTACGTGGCAGACCGCGGCTACCTTCTGTTCCACGACAGCCTGTACAGCGAAGTCGCCGCCGGGATTGAGAGCTTCGCCGAACAGCATTCGGACGTCGTCGATTTTGGTACGCTGACGCGAGAGGTCACCTACCTGGAAGACGACAGCGGACGACGGATCCGTTGGGGTGGCTTGCGGATGATGCAGGTTCGCCGCGCGAAACCACGATAAAATCCAACTGACGCAGCAGCACGCCAGAACGCCGCTGCTCGCGCTTTATTCAGCCGTGCTCAGACTAAGAGCCACGGTTCCCCGACTCACTATGCCGTCCATACTAAGATAATCGTCCTATTGTCGCTACTCTGGGCGCGCCTGATAATGTCGGCAAGAGGTAAAGTGAATGCTTTAGGCTGCCACAACTTTCCAACCCCGGGTAGCGATAAAAAATACCGGGTGAGGTGGAGTACATAATTCAGGCACTACTGGTGTCTCGGCTCCACGCTCTCCAGCATTCGAAGAGGAAAATGTTTACAACACTGAAGGGATCAAAGGTCTACGTCTTTTGTCTGATCACTACTTTACTGTTACTGTTCGTCGCCGCGCCCAGCCAAACGCCTACGCGGGCGCACGCCAGTAGCTCATTGTCCAACATCCACGTCGACGTAAATTCGGGGACAGACAGCCAATCGTGTGGCACAGCTGCGCAACCATGCGCCTCAATTCAACATGCTGTTAACATAGCCGAGAGCGGGACGACAATTCGCGTGGCTGCCGGTACTTACCGGCATAATCACGAAGCAGATCCGCGCCGGGACACACCCTATAGAAGGGCAGTGGTCATCGTCATCCACAAGGAGTTGACCATTCTTGGGGGTTTTACCCACCACAATTGGACAACTCCGGATCCGGACGTGAATAGAACCATTATCGACGGAGAAAACCACTGGCGCGGCATTCTCGCTGAACAGCACGATGGACACCCCGCCACGACAGTAGAAATGGCCGGCTTTACGGTGCAGAATGGGTACGTCAAAGGGGAAAGCCACGGCAGCGACGCCGACATCTCCGTCTTCGGCGCCGGCCTTCTCTCCGATAGCGCCACCGTTATCTTGCGCGACATGGTCTTCCGCAACAACCGCGCGGTCGGCGGTGACACGGCGAGCGATTATGGCGGCTCCGGCACTGGCGGCGGCATAGCGTTGCGTGGCGTCTCTGCAGGCTCCACGCTGGAGAATGTTACGTTCGAGGGGAATCAGGCGCTCGGCGGTAGCGGCAGCGGGCGCGGCGGCTACGGCATAGGTGGTGGGTTGTACACCTTCCGTTCGGCACTCACGGGACGTAATCTCAATTTCGTGGGAAATGTTAGCCGAGGCGGCGACTCCAACGGTGCCGGCGTCGATTCCATCAATGAAAATGGCGACGGACAGGGAGGAGGCGCCGCGTTCCACGTCAACAGCAACATCACGCTTGTGAACGCAAGGTTCGCGACGAACAAGGCACTGGGCGGAAGTGCGCCCAATGGGCAGGGCGGCGGCGGTTTCGGCGGCGGCGTCTTCGCCGAAGCCGACAGCCGTGTCGAGCTGAGAGAGGTGCACTTTTTCGACAATGAGGCCCGCGGTGGAAACGGTTTGAATGCCAGCTCGCATGGCTCGGTCGCAGTGGGCGGTGGGCTCGGAGTGTTGGATGCACAGCTGGTCGTAGAACAGTCTTCTTTTATCAACAACCGGGCCCTCGGCGGGGACGGCGCGGCACTTGCCGGCTCAGCAGGCGGCGGTGGCATCTCCCTGATGCGCAACATCGGAGCCACGCACCAAGCTACTATCCGCAACACGATCATTGCCAACAATCGCGTGCGGATGGGCGCAGGAAACCCCAGCGATGGTGGCGGCGGTGGCGGGATTTTTTTACTGGAGAGTGAAGCCTCGATTGGTCACACGACATTTGCGCAGAACGAGGTAGGCCCCGAAGCG
Source organism: Promineifilaceae bacterium (SeqCode) (assembly GCA_033722535.1). Classification (GTDB taxonomy): domain Bacteria; phylum Chloroflexota; class Anaerolineae; order Promineifilales; family Promineifilaceae; genus JAAYYY01. Next base: position 13,504 of record JAWVYW010000073.1, on the reverse strand, counting down.
ATGCAGGGCAGCGCCATTGTTCTGAACTTCAACTCGAAGCTCAATCTTTTACACAGCATTATTGCCCAGCACCCAGGGAACGGCGGAGCTTCCGCACTCTTCGGGCATTCCGGAAATGCGTTCACGCTGGAAAGGGGACTATTTGACGATAACGAGCAGGATTATGACGGTCCAGCCACCTTTGCGGGCCTGAACACCATGCTTCGTGGTGACGCACAATTTGTCTCACCCGGAGCGCCGCACTACGACTATCATATTCAGGAGCTTTCACATGCGCGGCAGAGCGCCTCATCCAGCATGGACACCTTCGATATAGACGGAGACCCACGCGACTTGGAGCCCGATATCGGCGCGGACGAGTATGTACTACCGGAAATAGTAGGGGTTTCCAACACAGAGACGACGGCAAGCAGCGCGCTCATCCAGTGGAACAGCCAGGGAAGTGGAATTGACCACTTTGGGGTGAGCGTGACATGCTCTAGAGGAGCAAGCGCGCCAGATGGCTACCCCTGCGGGGCTACAGTCGACGTGGGCCTGGCAGAGCAAGTCCGGTTGACGGGGCTCTCCAGCGACGCAACCTATGGCGTAGAAGTCACTGCTTTCGACCTACAGGGAACGAGACTCGACAGCTTCAGCACGAGCTTCACCACCGGGCGGCCTCTCTTCCTTCCAATCGTGACCGGACGGCGTTGACGCGCGCCACACACTATCATTCGCCGGTACGGTCAGCGGGAGGGGCAGGCAGGGCAAGTGAACGGGAGGAAAAAATCCCCGTTCGCTTGCCCTCTTCTTTTTAAACAGCCGTCTTCCGGCGAAAGAACAGAAGAATCAAGCGGAGAGCAGCCAAGCGGTCAGAGGATTCTCATCTAACCTGACCCGGTGTGGACAATCCCTCCTGCCCCGGTAGAATTAAATCTTATGCGCGCTTCCGTCATCATCCCCCTCTGGAATGGGGCATCGATCATCGCGGATTGCCTCGATGCACTGTACACCCACAGCGGTTCTGAACTACACGAGGTGATTTGTGTCGATAATGCTTCCACCGACAATTCGGCCGCCATTGTTGCCGAGCACTTTCCACAGGTCCGGTTGCAGCACCAGCCGGTGAATTTGGGCTTTGCGGGCGGCGTCAACCAAGGGATGGATCTTGCCACCGGCGATCTCTTCGTACTCCTTAACCAGGACTGTCTGGTACATGAGAACTGGCTGTCTTCCCTGATCGACGCCTTCAACACCCACGCGAATTACGGCATTCTGGGGGGGATGATCTTCAACGCGGATGGCTCGATCAACCACAGTGGCGCCTATCTCCGCGAGCCTGATGCCTATGGAGTGCATACAGTGGCGCACACCGCTACGGACGCGCCGGTGGAAGCAGAGTACGTAACCGGCGCCTTATTTGCAGTACGCCGAGCCGTGTTGGAGGCCATCGGCCCTTTTGACGAGGGCTTTTATCCCGCCTATTACGAAGAAGCCGACTACTGCGCTCGTGCCCGGGCGCATGGCTTCCAGATCGCCTCTGTTCCCGGCGCGCAGGCCACGCACCATTTTACCAGCCGCCAGTGGCGAGAAGAGCCACTCAAGCATAGCATCAACCAACATTACACCCGCTATCGCTTCGTCGCCAAACATCACGCGACAGATCAACTGACGCGCTTCTTCGCCGCGGAAAAAGCCGCTACCGCCGACGAGATGGTTCAGGATCAGACGCTGGGACGTCTGCGGGCAGCACGGCGAATCGCGCACGACCTGGCGACCATTGGCGAAGCGCGTGAGCGGGATCTAGACGAGAAGGCCGATACGGTTCGACGTCGCCTTTTGCAGGTGGCGTTCGATCAGCTTGCCAGCATCGCTCTGCAGAATCAGATGGCGGAAGTGGAGGAGCAACTCCAACAGAGCACTCAGAAGCTGACGGCCCTGCAAAGGGAGAAGGAGGCGCTGGCAGACCAAATTTTTTTTCATTCCCCGCGCGACCAGGAGCCTGATTCCAGATGGCGGGGACGGTGGCGCATGGTCGTTTTGAGGACGATCAGTCTCCTCTCGCAACGGGAGCACCGCTTGCTCGCCCGCCTGAATACCCTGCACATGGTGCACACCGCGCAGCTCCAGCGCCACAACTCGCTACTGGAGAAGAAGATCGATCTCCTCCAACAGTTTGCTACCGATGAGCGCTCGTGAACTGACATTTTCGATCGTCGTCAATACGCTCGATCGCGCGCAGTCGCTGCACACTCTCCTGCGCTCTCTTGAGTACCAGTCCTACCCTCACTTCGAGGTCATTATCGTCGTCGGCCCCACGGCCGACCAAACACTGGAAATGCTACAGGAGTGGGAGGGGCGGGTGCGTGTGTTGCGCTGCCCGACTGCTAACCTGAGTCGATCACGGAATATCGGCCTTCAGGCTGCCCGAGGTGACGTCGTCGCCTACATCGACGACGATGCAGTACCCAGCTATCACTGGCTGGCACAACTGGCGCGGCTATTTCAAGACCCCGAGTTGGCAGGCACAGGCGGAAAGGTGTACGGTGTTCATCCGGAGACGGCGCTGATCCAACACCACCTGGGGATCAGCTCGGTCCTGGCGGAGCAGGTGGACACGCGGCAATCCTGGCTCTCGGAGCTCCCGCCCCCCGGCGAGGGGTACCAGTGGGTGGCGCGCATGATGGGAACCAACATGGCATACCGCCGGCGACAGCTCCTGGCGATTGGCGGCTTTGACGAGTTCTTTGAGTGGGTATACGACGATTCCGACGTGGCCCTGAACCTCGTAAACGCCGGCGAGATCGTCCATCCGGTGCGGGAAGCGGTTGTCTACCACGCACCCGCCTCCAGCCGAAACCGAACAGTGGGGACCCCCAATGGCAACTGGTGGATTCAGACGAAGGCCGGGATCTACTTTACGGTAAAGCATGGGCGCCGGGGCGGGCACCGCTGGCGCGACATCGTAGTGCGGAGCCTGAAGCTGTGGCATGGGCATCTGCTGTGGTACGCAGACCTCCGCCGCAAGCGCCAGATCACCTTCGCCGAGCACTGGAAGATGCGCCTCCAGGAAACGCGAGGAGCCCTTCTTGGCGCCTACCATGGCTGGCGCTCCCTGAGCGGCGACAATGCGCCGCAGGCAGGGGTGCCGCTGGCAGGGGCCGGCGATAGTAGCGGCATGCTCCAGCGCTTTCAGAATGAGGCCTCCAGCAGACAGCCGACCGTCGATTCCATCAGCGGCAAACGTCCGTCGCTCAGCCTCTCCGAGCCGCCGCTCCGGCTGGCCCTGCTCAGCATGGCCTATCCACCCGATCAATATGAAGGAGTCGGCCGTCTTACGAATCTGATGGCCCGCGGGCTTTTCGAACTGGGACATACGGTCCACGTAATCGCTCACGGCGAGGTCGAGAACACCACCTTTTACGACGGCGCCTACGTCCACCGGCTCCCATTGGAGCGCAACCGATACGAACGCTATCGCCATCTTCCGCGCCTGCACAACGTTCTCAATCACAGCCATACCGTCCACGAGAAGGTGCGCCAGCTACAGTTAAATGATGGGATCCAGCTGGTAGACTCACCACTGTGGCAGGTAGACGGGCTGGTAACTGCCGTATCGGGTACCGCGCCGGTCGTGGTTCGCCTTGTGACTGCCGCCAAGCAGATTGCCGGCGTGCAACAGGAGCTCAACCAGGAGAGCTACCTGCTGGGCGAAGTGGAGAAGCTGCTGATTGAACAGGCGACGCACTTGCTGCCCAATACGCGGGCGACGCTAAGTGCGGTGCGCGAGGTTTACAATGTGGACCCGAATGCGGATGCCGCCACCATTGTCCCTTATGGAATTGTGCCCGTCCCCGAGGAACAAGCGCGTCCCTTTCCGGCCGACGCTTCGCCGCAGTCGCTGACCATACTTTACGTGGGCCGGCTAGAAAAGAGAAAGGGGATCGCCGATCTATTCGCGGCCATCCCCACCGTTCTGAGGCAGGTGCCCGAGGCGCGCTTCGTCATCGTCGGCGCCGACAACAGTCGCCACGATGGCTTTCAGGCCCAGCACGGTCTCTCCTACCCAGCCTACTTTAAAGCACGCTACCCGCACTGTGTCGATCGCGTCACCTTTACCGGCGCGGTCAGCGACGAGGTGCTGCAACAACACTATCAGCAATGCGACCTCTTCGTTGCCCCCTCGCTTTACGAATCGTTCGGCCTGATCTATCTGGAGGCGATGAATTACGCCAAGCCGGTGATCGGGTGCCGGGCTGGTGGCGTTCCTGAAGTAATCAATGACGGCAATGACGGCCTCCTTGTGGATCCAGCCTCACCGGAGCAGCTGGCCTCTGCTGTTACTCAACTTCTGCAATCGCCGGCAAAATTACGCGAAATGGGCCTGGCGGCGCGCCAGCATCTGCTGGATGAATACACGCACGTGGCAATGGCCGTCCGCTTCGCGTCCGTTTACCGCCAGGTTGTCGCCGCCACAGCTAACACGGAGAGAGTCTGAAACATGCCGACTACACTCACCTCTGAAGATATTCTTGCTGACATCGAGTTTGAACTGGCTCAGGGCAGTATCTCTCGGGACGATCTGGGCCGGGGTATCGTGGCGATCAAGAAACACCAGAGCAAGCTGCGGAGCGAGCTACTGGGAACAGGGCGGGAAGATATAGAGCTCCGCCAAGCGCTGGCGAAACAGTTTCAGATGAACGACATGTTGCTGACGTTGTTGCAGGAAACGAGCGCCTCCATACAGAATCTAAAGCTCCAGGTACGGCGCACGAACGAGTTGGCGCCGCGCCCGCCCGCGCCGACCTCTCTTAAGGAAGTAGATGAAGATAGTAGCCTCACAGACCATCAGTGGCGCGATAGGGAAACTCTCCGCGATGCCGTGGCGACGTCACTGCAGCCGGAAATGGACATCCGCCCTACGGATCTTCCCCTCGCCGGCAGCTTACTCCGACGGCTGCGCTACGCCGCGCATATGTTGGTCCTCTTTTACGTCAGGCGTTTAGGCGAGAAACAGCAGGAGGTAAACAGGACCTTCGGCGACTGGTTTCTATACCAGGACGCGCTCCACCGCTCTTACGCCGAGGAAAACGCCCGTTTGCGGCGCCGGATTGCTGCGTTGGAAGAGCGCTTCGCTAATTCAGAAGGGGATCAGGAGTAAAGGGCGCCCACGATGAGTACGAAGGCTTCTCCAAAACCGGTTTACGAGTACGATGCCACGACGCGAGATAGCTGGCTGATCCGCTTCCGCGAGATAGGCCAGTACCGTTACCTGCTGCAGAGCCTGGTCGTGCGCAACTTGAAGGCACGCTACAAGGATTCACTTCTGGGGGTGCTGTGGAGCCTGCTCAATCCGCTGGCCTTGATGATCGTCTTCACCGTCGTCTTCTCCGTCCTCAGCGGCGGGGCGGCGCCTCGTCAGTATCCCGTTTTCGTGCTCGTGGGCATTATTCCCTGGCGCTTCTTCGCCGGCTCCTTGATGGCCACCAGTGTCTCTCTTACCGAGAGTAGTGGGCTGGTTAAGAAAGTGTACTTCCCACGTGAGTTGTTGCCGATCGCGAGCCTGCTCACCGAGCTCGTCAACTTTCTTCTTGGCTTCCTCATCCTCATCGTTTTCCTCTACATCTTTGGCCTGGGGCTGACACCGTACGTGCTCTGGGTCCCGCTCATTCTGCTCACCCAGCTGGTCTTTACGCTGGGACTGGGACTCGTCCTGAGCGCCATGACCGTTTTTTACCGCGACGTCTTGATGATCCTGGACGTGGTACTGCAGGCGTGGTTCTTTCTCTCGCCGGTTTTTTACTCCTTTGAAACGCTGTTCGGGGAGACAGCCACGTTGCTTGGGGTCACTTTTAATCCGACGCAGGCCATGCGCTGGATCAATCCGATGGCCTCGATCATCGACGGCTACCGCACGGTGCTGTGGGGCACCGTCGGCAGCCAGGGGCCGACCAGTATGGATCCGACCTTCATGCTCCGTACACTCGTCCAGTCGCTAATTATTCTGGTCATCGGCTACTATATCTTCGTGCGTAGCGAACCCCTTCTGGGAGAAAAGCTGTGAGTCGATCGGCTGCAGCGGGCGGCAACCCGCGTTGCAGAACCGGGTCATGCACATCCTCTTTCTGACGCCGGCTTTTCCCCCGGTGCTCGGCGGCGGCGAGCGGTACGCGCGTTCGCTGGCGCTGGCTCTGGCGGGCTGCGGCCACACGATCACCGTCGTTACGAGCAGCGCCGCTGAGGAAGCGGCCTTCTGGAACGGCAGCGACCGCGGGCCCCTGCTGGAGAGAGATGGGCCGCTCTCCGTCGTTCGCTGCCCCATCCGCCCCTTCCCCGGCGGCTGGCAGGGGCTGGTCGCCTGGCGGCGGGCTATGATGGCGCTTTCCCTGCTGCCGGGAAGCTACGCGCCGTTGTTGCGCCGTATGGCGACCCGGCTGCCGCGCATTACCGGCATGGAAGCAGCAGTCATGGCATCTTCAGCATCCACCGATTTGATTCACGGCTTCAACCTTTCGTGGGAGCACGCGTTGGTCGCGGGCTGGTCGGTGTCGCGCCAGACAGGGATTCCTTATGTGGCGACGCCGTTTGTACACAGTGGGCAATCGACCGGACATCGTGGCTGGCGACGGCTCATTCCCGGCACCCCCGGAATGACAATGGACCACCAGCGCCAGCTTCTGGAGGAGGCTGCCGCCGTGCTGGCGCTGACGGAGGCGGAAGCGCATGCCTTCACAGAGTGGGGCATTGACGCCGGTCAAGTCGCCGTCGTCGGCGCCGGCGTCGAGCCGCTGCCGCCGTCTCTCCCAGATCCGGCGCCCCTGCTGGAAAAGTACGGGCTCACCACGCCGTTTGTGCTCTTTATCGGGCGTCTCAGCGAAGACAAGGGCGCCCTCGATGCTGCCAGAGCCGTTCTAAAAGTGCGGCGCCGGGGGCAGAAAGCCGTACTCGCGCTCGTGGGACAGCCGACGCCAGCTTTTCTGGCGTTCAAGGAGCGGCTGAGCACGCCCGAGCAGGCGGGGCTGTGCCTGCTCGGGCGCCTGACTGAGGCAGAAAAGCATGCGCTACTCGGAGAGGCAGCTATGCTCGTCCTGCCGTCGCGCATAGACTCGCTGGGCATCGTCCTCCTCGAAGCATGGGCGCACGGGGTGCCTGTAATTGGGGCGCGCGCCGGCGGGATCGCTCACGTGATCACAGAATCCGAAGATGGCCGGCTGGTGCCCTACGGCGACGTGGCGGCGCTGGCAGCGGCGATCGAGGAGCTCTTGCACGACGAGGAGCGCCGCCGCCGGATGGGCAACCACGGCTGGGAAAAGGTGCAGCGCCGCTACCGCTGGGAGCAGGTCGGCGACCGCGTACTAGAGGTGTATAAAGCAGTGTTACAAAGTAAAGCGGCGAGATGCGCGGGAGGAAGAAGGTAATGCGCATTCTGCACGTGAGCCAGCGTTACCACCCGGCCCGCGGCGGCGCGGAGGTGCACCTAGCCGCTCTCTCCAGCCGTCTGGCTGCCGCCGGTCATCACGTGACGGTGGTAACCACCAACCTCAGGAGCTTTGAGGGCTTCTGGGAGCCGGGGCGGGAGATAGTTCCCGAAGCGGAAGCCGTCGTCGATGGGGTCCGCGTCCTCCGCTTTCCGGTGCGCCACCTGCCGCTCGCCCCCCGAAGTTACCACGCCGTGCGGCGCCTGCTCTGGCTGGCCTCGCGCCTGCCGGTGCCAGCGAGAGCGATGGCGCGGCTGGCGCGGCTGACACCGTGGATACCGGAGCTGTGGCGCTGGCTGGGGCGAACGAGAGAGCCATTTGACATCGTCGCCGGTATGGCACTGCCATACGAGACGCTGCTGTGGGCGGCCCTGCATTTCGCGCGCCGCCGCCAGATACCGTTTGTCCTCTACCCGCTGACCCATCTTGGCGCAGGCCCCCGCCCGGGCGCCGACGCGCTGAGCCAGTTCTATACCCTGCGCCACCAGGTTGCCGTGGTCCGCGCCAGCGACAGGGTGATTGCCCAGACGACGGCGGAGCGCGACTTTTACGTCAGCCGAGGTGTCTCTGCGGCGCGCATCACTGTGGTCGGGTCGGGGGTTGATCCAGAGGAGGTTGTGGGAGGGTGCGCCGAGCGCGCGCTGGTGCGGCATCGCCTCCGCCGCCCGCTGCTCTTTTCACTCGGCACGATGTCTCACGACAAGGGGACGGTCGACCTGGTGGAAACGGTGCGGCGCTTATGGGACGAGGGACGGTCCGTCTCGCTGGCGCTGGCGGGGCCGCTGACGACAGCGTTCGAACGCTATCTGGCGGCGCTGCCGGAAGTGGAGCGGCGACGGCTGTGCCTGCTCGGCCCGATCGACGACGACGAGAAACGTGATCTCCTTGCCGCATGTGACCTTTTCGTGATGCCCTCGCGCGTCGATTCGTTCGGCATCGTCTATCTGGAGGCGTGGCTCTATGGCAAAGCGGTGATCGGGGCCAACGCCTGGGGCGTGAACAGCGTCATCGACGATGGGGAGGACGGCCTCCTCGTGCCCTTTGGAGATCGGCGCGCGCTGGCCGAGGCGATCACGGCGCTGCTGGACGATCCGCAGCGAGCGGCGAAGATGGGTATGAGGGGAAAGCAGAAAGTTTACCGCAGCCATACCTGGCAACAGAAGTATGAGCAGGTCGCCGCTATCTATCAGAGGCTGGTCGCTTAAGCGATGCGTATCCTCCACGTCGTCCACCAGTATCCCCCAGAACATACCGGCGGCACGGAACTCTACACGCAGACTGTGGCCCGCCGCCAGGCGACGAGCGGGCACTCCGTCGCCGTCTTCTATCCTTCGGTAGAACCGGCCGGCGAAGAAGAGGGTGCGCTCGCCTGCCGCACAGACGAAGCAGGGGTGCGCGTTTACTCTGCCCGGCTCGGAGCCCGGAGCCGCACAAAGATCTTCCTCAGCGTCTTTGCCTCTCCTTCCGCCGAGCGGCTTTTTGCCGACGTGCTGGCGCGCGAAACGCCGGATCTGGTCCACGTACAGCACCTGATGGGCCTGCCGGCTGCGCTGGTCGACCGGCTCCAGGCGGCAGGCGTTCCCTACGTGGTCTCCCTTCACGACTACTGGTACCGCTGCGCCAACGCGCAACTGATCACCAATACCGACCAGCGGGTGTGCCGCGGCCCAGAGGCGTGGCTGAACTGCGGTGCCTGCGTCCTGGCTCGTGGCGGCCTGGAGAATCAGCTCTGGCTCCGCCCCGCGCTGGCGCCGCTTCTGGCCTACCGCAGCCGCCTGCTGCGCCTGGCGCTGGAGGGGGCCGAGGCGATTATCGCTCCCACGGCGTTCGTGCGCGACATGTACACATCGCTCGGGATACCAGCGGAGCAGATTACCGTTCTTCCCTTGGGGCTCGAAATGCCGGCGGAGCTGTCACTTGAAACAGAGCGGCGCCGGGACGGAGATGCGCCGGCCGGAGGCGGCCCGCTGCACGTCGTCTACGTCGGCAGCATTGCGCCTCAGAAAGGGGTACACGTGCTGGTGGAGGCGGTGAACGCGCTGCCGGCGGAGGCAGTACAGCTCTCCATCTTTGGCAGCCTCGCAGCCTACCCCGAATATGTCGAGCAGCTGCGGGCACCGGCCCTCCATCCGCGGATCCACTTTGCCGGCAGCGTCAGCCGCGAGGCGCTATGGCCGATGTTAATGGAGACCGCCGACGTCCTCGTCGTCCCCTCCCTGTGGTACGAGGGGTCTCCGGCCGTGACCAGAGAAGCGTTTGCCGCGGGCGTTCCCGTCGTCGCCTCGCGACTTGGCGCCCTGGCAGAGCAGGTAGACGACGGTGTGAATGGACTTCTCTTTCCAGCAGGAGACGCAAAGGTGCTTGCCGCAACTCTCGCCCGCCTCTACGAGGAGCCTGCGCTACTGCCCCGCCTGCGCGCCGGGATCCAGCCGGTACGGTCGATGGCGGGGCATGTCGCCCACGTCGAGCGGCTCTACCGATCCATCTTGTGAGCTAAAAATGCCGCGACTTTCTCTTGAGAGACAAAATCGGCTGCGGGAAGCATATGGTCGCCGGCAGGTAGGCTGGCAGCCGGCGACAGAGCGGTACGCGGCGCTCGTCAAAGCGACGCTGGCGCCCCAGAGCCGGCTCCTCGATCTTGGTTGCGGGCGCGGCGGGCTGGTCGAGCAGCTGGGCCATCCCCTGCACCTGGTCGCCGGCGTCGATCCCGACCTCGCCTCGTTGCGTGAACACCGCCTGCCGCTGCCCCGCGTCCAGGCTACCAGCGGCACCCTCCCCTTTGCTGCGGGCACCTTCGACGTCGTCTTCGCCAGTTGGCTGCTAGAGCACCTGGAACAGCCGCGGCGAGATTTCGAGGAGATTGCTCGCGTGCTACGGAGCGGCGGCACCTTTGTTTTTCTGGCGCCCAACCGTCGCCACCCGCTCTCGACGTTGAACCATCTGCTCGGGCGCCTTGGCCGGCTCCAGGGATGGCTGGTGGAGCGCCTCTATAGTCGCGCTGCAGACGATACCTTCCCCACCCGCTACCGGGCCAACACGCCCGCCATGCTCCGCCAGCTCGGAGAAGTAGCAGGTCTCCACCTGCGTGAGCTTCATCTGGTGCGCGATCCCACCTATCTGGCCTTCTCACCGGCACTTTTCCGGCTGGCCTGCCAGGTGGAAAGGCTTATTCCGCAAAGCCGCGCCATTCATCTCGTGGGCGTCTTTGAAGCGCTATAAGCAGGTACCAGAAACGCCGCTGTGCCAATGGCCGCGTCCCTCACTACAATAAACGTATGGACGGTGCTACGTGCGTTTTCTGAGCCAGCTTTTCGCCTTTTTGTACTGGAGTAAGGAGAGCAGCTTCCTCGGCATTACGGTACGCGGGTGGTTGCTGTGGCTCCTGATTGCCCTGGCCCTCGCCACGCTGCTCTTCAGCTGGCCGCCCGCCGTTGCTCTGATAGCCATTTTCGCCTTCGCAGTGCTACTGCTGACCTACACAGTCGCCGGACGGTTCGGTTATACCCGCTTCTTTGCCACCGCTTCCAGGAAAGCGGTCGCTTTGCCGCAACCGGACGCGGTCTTTGCACCGCCCCCGGTGGAGCACCGCGTGCCCGTGCGCGCTACCGGTCGCTTTAGCGTTCAGGATCGGGAACTGTACCTGGTGGAACAGCCCGGTGAATACTGGCGTCTATCACTGGGCCAGCATGTGTTCATGGTGCAACAGCGACCCGGGCGCTTTCTTTACCAGATCGTCCAGCCATCGCACCTGATCCGCGTCACGCCGGGCCGCCTCGCCTTTGGCAAAGAGCCGCAGGAGGCGCTCGCCGTATACTTTCGGGCAACATGGGGACCAGACTCTGCTTCGGAGCCGAGGTACTACTACGCTACTGGTGGCGAGCGGGAGCCCGAGCCGGTAGGGAAGGCGCGTGAAATTTATCTGACCTTTCGCGGCGAGGCCGACCGCCACGCCGTGTGGGGCAGCCTGCTCGAAAACAGCCAAATCGGAGCAGAGAGCGGCGATTGACGGAGCTGCGCAGCTCCTGCCGCCCGGCGCTTTCATCTAAAGGCATGTCGGCATTACATGCTACTCAGCCAGCCAGCGGCTAAAGAAGGGATCCAACGAGTAACCAGCCGCCTCTTCCATCACACTCTGGAACTCCTCAAAGTCGGCGGTGCCACCGCCATAGCGGGCAAAAAAGGTGCGCAGCCCCTCATAGAATGCCTCGTCCCCCACTTCCTCGTGGAGGGCGTGAACGACGAGCGCACCGCGGTGGTAAGCGTCAAAGCTCATCAGGCGCTCCGGCGGCGGGCGGTTGATCGGGTAGTCATTCCCCTTTTCGGCTACTTCCGCTTCCAGCTCGGCGACGAGCGTCTCGATCTGCGCCGGATCGTCGCGCGCCAGCCACAGGATCTCGACGTAGGTGGCGAAGCCCTCCTTAAACCAGGTGTCTCCCCACGTCTCCAGCCCCACCCAGTTGCCGAACCAGGAGTGTGCCAGCTCGTGGACCACCGTACGCTCGTCCAGCATCTGGAAGGACAGCAGGGTCATCGACTGCATCTCCATCGAGATCCCGAGCGCATAGTACGTTGCCTGCCCGTAGCTGTCGAAGGGGTAGGCGCCGAACTGCTCGCTCATCCAGTCCAGCGCCTCGCCGGTGACATCCACCGCCTCAAAGAACTCCTCCTCGAGCTCCGGAAAGTAGTAGTAGATCAGCGGCACGCCACTCGGGGAGGCCTCGTCGGCACGTAGATAGTGTCCCCCAGCAGCGAGGGCGAGATAAGTTGCCATGGGGTCATCCTGCTCCCAGGCGAAAGTGACTACCTTTTCCCCCTCCGCTGACTCGGTGACCCAGCTATTGACCAGTTGTCCGTTGGAGATCGCCGCCATTCCTGCCGGCACTGTCAGCTCAATGCGGAACGAGGCCTTATCCAGAAGATGGTCGTTGGCGGGAAACCAGTAGCGCGCGCCGTCCGGCTCCGAGAGGGTGTAGAAGGTGTTGTTGCCGGGGAAGATCAGCCCCAGGTGGTCGGCATAGTGGATGTAAGGGGAGTCTTCCTGCACCGGCTGTCCGCCATAGCCGACGGTGACGGTAAAGGGTGTTCCCACCTCCAGAAGTGGCGCGGGGAACTCGATCCACAGCTTATCATCCTCCCGGCGGAAGGGAGCGACCATCTCGTCGACCATGACGTAGCCGATATCGAAGCCCACGAAATCAAGCGAGATCTGTCCCAACCGCTCTATTGTAGTAAGCGCCTCGATGGTCGCCGTCCCCTCCACGTGCGGAGCGGCGGGATCGATCGCCAGCTCGAGCGTGTAGTGCTGGACGTCGTAGCCGGTGTTGCCAAGCTCCGGCGTATACGGATCGCCGGCGGAGGCGCCGCCGGAGCGTGGCGTCGCCGTGGGCGTGGGCGTCGCGGTCGGCGGGTCGGGCGTCGCGGTCGGCGGGTCGGGCGTAGGGAGCGTTGTCGCCGTCTCCGTCGCCCCGACCACCGCCACACTCAATTGCTCCCCGGGCGGCTGCTCAATTGCCTCTCCGCCGGTGCCACACGCGGCGATGAGGAGTACGATCAGCAGCAGAGCCACCAGCTGTACCATGCGCCCAGCGAGCGGCTCTTTTCTCTCTGCTTGCATTCTCACCCTGTTCTCTGCATACTTCCTACGACAGTCAAAAGCCACCTGTCGACTGCACAGTACAGGTGGCGTCTCGGTCAGAACTGTATCTTAATATCGGGAGAAGGGTTTTGTCGAACAGGCCCGCACTGCGATCACTGGATTTCCAACCTGTTATTTATCAAGGGCAGACGATGTGGCTACTGCGCGACCCATGGCGGCTGACGGAACAGCAGCTACTTCTGCCGGCAGCGCTCGCGCCCCTCATCGGCTATATGGACGGTACCCGCAACGCAGATGAGATCCACGAAGCGTTCTGTCGCGAAATGCAAGAGGCGATCCCGTTTGAGATCGTGACCACCACCCTTGAAACGCTGGACGACGCCTGCCTGCTGGACAACGCGCGCTCCCAGCGCGCCCTGCAGCGAGAGCTGGCGGCGTATCGTTCGCTCCC
>JAWVYW010000072.1:0-17691 GCA_033722535.1 Promineifilaceae bacterium (SeqCode) | reverse complement strand
GTGCGATCGCCACGGGACGAAGCCGGAACGCCCCTGTTGACGGAGACCGCCGTCGCCCCGCTGTTAGCCGAACTCGACGGTTGGGATCGCCGCTGGGGCCGGTTCGAACGGGTGTTGGCCGGGCCGCAGGGAAGCGACCGCCTGGCGCTGGTGGCGACCGGCGACCGTCGCCCGGGCGAGGTGATTTTCTTGTATGATAGGGGTATGCTCTCCGTGCTGGCACAGTTAACGGAAAGCCGAACGTACGCTCTGCATCTATCGGCGCTCTTCTCGCCCGACGCGCGCTGGCTGGCACTTCCTATCGCCTCCTCTGGTCCCCGGCCCTCCGGTCCGGAGCGGCTGCTGCTGTTTGATCTTACAACTGGCACCCAGGTGCTGGCGCCGCCGACAACTCCCGCCCCGCTGGACTGGTCAGCCGATGGATCATGGCTGGCCCACTGGCGTGGGGATGGCGTGCTCGAACTAATTGCCCCCGGCTGGACCGGCGCCGGCGACCAGCCCTACCGTATCTTTGCCCTACCCCCATTCCGCTTTGAGGGCCACGGTGCCTGTTCCGGGCTGGCCTGGGTGGAACGGGAGTGAAACGTGCGGCGCGTACACATTCACAACTAGACGGCAATGAGCTTTGACTGGCGCACGGAAATAGAGGAAGGCGACCAGTGGGATGTGCCAGCCGACCGCGCGTCCTCCACGCGACGGCGCTGGCCCTGGCTGCTGCTGTTATTCGTCGCGCTTATAGCCACCGTAGGCCTGATCTGGCGGCAGGCGCAGGAGCGGGTAGCCGATGCAGAGGCAACGGTGCGCGAGGGCGTGCTCTCCAGCCACGCGCTCGGCAGGCGGGCGGTGGCGGAGCAGGATAGCGAGCTCTTTCTGACTGTGCTCTCGGGGCGCGAAGCGGACTGGAGCAATACCCAGCGACAGCTGTTCCGCGCTGGGTACGTCTACGAAGGAGCAGCGCGCCGGCTCCGGTTGATACCTCTTCCCGGCGAGCCGGCGGTGGTCGATATCGCTATCGGTCCGGAGCTGCGCGAGGCGACGCTTGTCACGCGTCACAATTACGCTGTCTCGACTGCCGCAGGTCTGACAGAGACGGTCACGCTGCAACAGCACTATCTCTACCGCCGCGGCACCCACCGCTGGCTCCTCTCTCCGCCGGACGATGCGTTCTGGGGTGAGCAGATGGCTATTGAAGAAGGTCATATCCGCGTCTCTTTTCCGGCACGCGATGCCACGTTCGCTGCCCGGCTGGCGCTCGTGCTCGACCGCCGGGTGGACGCGCTTTGCGTTCGCTTCGAGCCGGATTGCCGCCGGGGAGAGCTGCTGGAGATCGAGCTTTCGCCGGTGTCGGACAGCCTGGAACCGCTGCCGCCCGATTATCCCTACCGCCCTGGCACGCCGCTGGTCTTGCCTGCTCCTTCCCTGGTTGGACTTCCTCCATCCGCGGAAGGCGCGAGTGGAGATGTGGACGTCAACACGACCTTCCTGATGGCCTACGTGGAGCCGGCGCTGACGCGCGCCCTGGTCGAAATAACCGGCTACGACTGTTGTGTGGGGTTGATCTTCTTTGACGCACTTGCCAACCGGCTGGCGGCGGAGGGTCGTGGGGGAGCGCCGGCTGTAGACCGGGCCGTGGCCTTTGCCGGCGAACCGGTCTCGCTGCGTCGCTTTAGCCGCCTCTGGACACTTTCTGCGCTTAAAAGCGAGGGCGAGAGAGGCGTCCCCACCGCGTCGGAGCGCGCGCAGGCGGCGCTGTTTACCATCTTCCTGGAGGAGCAGTACGGTGTGGAGAGCAGCGTACTGCTGCAACGGCTGGTAGGATCCGGTAACTTCTTTGCCTGGCTCGCTGCGCTTGGCATCTACGATGCAGCTGCCACCACGACGCCTGGCGCTGTGGTGGAAACGGCGTGGCACCACTTTCTCTTCGAGCGGGCGAACACGGCGCAGGAGGCAGCCGCCCCCGCCCCGCCGGAGCAGCTCGTCCACCTGTTATGTCGCCGCGAGGCGGACTGGCATCTCTACACTTACGATCCATTGAGCGACGAGTGGGTGCGCCATTTTCCAGTTCCGGGTCCCACCCCGGTGCTGGTACCGCTGCCGGAGGACGATGGCCTGGTCATCTTCGAGCTGCTTCCGTCGCCCCGATCCTCAGTCCTGCTGCCTCGCCTGTTGTATCACGGTCAGTCGTCGCGGCTTGAACCCACCATGCAGCCGCTTTATCTGCCGCCGTCCGATCCCCAGGGCGCCACGCTGGCAGTCTGGCACGCTGAAGAGGTGGGCAGTAATCGTGGTAGTCCCGCTCTGGTGGAGCCCGCGCAGTGTGCCGCGGAGGGCGACTGTGCGACACTTCCTCTGCCTGCAATCCCCTTCTGGTCCCCCGATGGCAGCAGGGCTCTGCTGTGGGAGCTCGGCGGTAGAGAGATCCAGCTGACCTCCCGTACGGCGCTTTTGGCGGCAGAGACTGGCTCCGCGCCCACGGTCGTTGGCTACGGAACGTGGCCGTTCTGGGCGGATCTGAATACGATCGGGCTGGTGCAGAACGGGCAGGAGGTGGTGATGCGGCGGCTGGAAGAAGAAAGCTTCCGTCGTCTCGTGACGCTCGAGATGCTGGCGCAGGTCAGTGATCGCCAGCTTCCGGTCACGCCCGCCGCTGCCATCCACTGGGTCCAGCCGGTATACCCTTCGCCGGCCATCCGGGGCGATACGGCGCCGCTTCTTTTCGTCGTCGGCGTTGCCTGGCCTATGAGTCGCTGGACGCGGCACGAGCTGCTACTCGTCCACGCCGATCAAAGTGGACAGATACTCAAAATATCACCGCTCTTCGACGTGCCGGCGTGGTCTGTGCAAATGCCGCACACTATCCTCTCGCCTGATGGGCGCTGGCTCGCGCTCAACGTGGCGCTCGAGTCAGGAGGTGACGTGCGCTTCGTCGTCTATGATCTGGTCGCGGATCGGGTGGAGTATGACGAGGAGCTGCCAGCCTTCCAGGCGTTTCACTCGTATGACTGGTCCGGCGGTGGCGAGTGGCTGGCGCGGAGTGGCGGCGACCGGCTGGAGCTGATTGCGCCCACAGAGGGGGGAGGCCTCTACCGCCGCTTCATCCCTGCCGCCGAGCTGAGTTGCGGCTCTGTGGCCTGGATAGAGCGGTAGGACGGGAAACGATGAACTTCGACTGGCGAACGGACGAAGAAGGCTGGGACGAGGTAGAGGCGGCCGCACGCGCGGACCAGGGGCGCCCGCGCCGGTCACGGCGCTTTCTCTGGCGGCGACTCCTGCTCTCTGCGCTTTTCATCGCCGCCGCTCTTGCCGCGGGCGGTTACCGTGGCGCAAAGCTACGCGTCTCGCAGGCGATGGCAGAAGCAGAAGCCGGAGTTCTGGCGGCGCACCGGCTGCTGGCGCAGGGGGCGGAGCGGGGCGATCAGGAGCTGGTACGCCAGTTGGTGGCGCAGGACGACCGGCGCTGGCGGCGCGCGCAGGTAAGTGCGATCCCACGGCGGGGCCTTTTCGGCCGGCCCGGCCTCTCTCTGGTGGCTGAGGCATCTCGCCCTGTGCCGGAAGTCGTCCTTGCTCCCAACCTGCAGACGGCCGTCGTCAGTGCAACGCTGCCGTATACCATCACCGGGCTGGAGGAAGCCGCGCCGTTCCGGCTGCGGCAATCTCTCTTTTACGAACGCCACGGTCAGCGCTGGCGCTTGGCGCAGCCGGAGTGGGGGCGGTGGGTGACGGAGGAGCATGGGCGCTTCATCGTCGTCTACCGCGAGGAGGAGCGGCCGCTGGCCGAGCGGCTGGCGCGGGACCTGAGCCGCGAGACGGAGCGCATGTGCGCCTGGCTTGGCGGTTGCCCGGACGCTCTCCGCCTGCTACTCCACCTCTTCCCCTACCCGAGGTTCGCCGTGATGCAGGCTTACGAGAGCGGAATCGTCATCGTTAATGCTCCCGGACCACTGACCCTGGGGCAGCCGCTTGATGAAGCAGGTTACCTGGCATTACTGGACTACTACCGGCTGGCGTTTGCGGAGGGGCTCGTCGAGCGTCTGTACGCGCAACGGTGGTCTGGAGATGAGCAGTATGTGGCCGCCGTGCGTCAGCGGCTGCACGTCGAGGTGGGGCTGCAGCGCCGGCCTGTACCCTCGACGAGTGTGGATCCCCCTGCAATCCCTTTTCCCGACCAGGATATCCTCGCACTCTGTGTGGAGCCTCAACGGCACGCTGCTACTCTGTATCGCCATGAATTGGATAGCGGTCGCTGGACGCCCCTTTTACGGGATGATCCGCTCGTTAGTATGCTACCCCTACCTGATCATGCAGGGGTGGCGCTGCAGAAGAAGGAATTGAACCATCGCGATCTCAATCCGATGGTGATTCTGTGGCGCCCGGCGCGCGCGCAGCTCCGTCTGGAAGGGCTGACGCTGCTTGCCGTAGAACGGCACAGCGCGTCGCCTACCCTGCGAGCTATCGATCGCGCCAATGAGCTCCTCGCCGTCGACCTTTCAGAGCTCGCCGGCTGTGCGAGCGGCGATTGCCGGCTGCCTGTTACAGCCGCCACCGGCGAGTCGTGGGACAGCGCCTGGAGCGGCCACTGGGACCAGTATGGACACTGGCGACTCGCGGTGGAGGACGGCTTGCTGGCCCTGCGCGGAATCGACGGCGCCCGTCGAACCATCGCGCCGCCAGTGCCCGGCTGCGCCTTCGCCGCCTGGGTCGATCGATGAGCAGACGCCGAGGTAGGGATTGCAGCCGGGTCCTGCTATAATAGCGACCATTGGCTGCCCATTTAAGATAAGGAAGCACGGCGATGCCTTCTCCCTTTCCGGCTATGTATCCCTATGATGCGCCTCCCCCACTGCCAGACTTCTCGGCGGAAGAGCGGGTGTGGATGAATGCGCTCCTGGAGGTGTGAAGGTGGCCGAATTACCAGCCTCCAGTCGGGTCGTTGTGATCGGCGGCGGCGTCATGGGCGCCAGCACCGTCTATCATCTGGCGCTGCATGGAGAGCAGGACGTGCTGCTTCTGGAGCGACAGCCCTTTTTCGGCCAGGGGGCAACCGGCAAATGTGCGGGCGGCATCCGCTACCAGTTCAGCACCGAGATTAACATTCGCCTCAGCCAGCTCAGCCTGCCGATGCTGGAGCGCTTCGAGGAGGAGACGGGGCAGCCGATCGACCTTCAGTGGCCCGGTTACCTATTTCTGCTGACCACCGAGGAGGACGTGGAGAAGTTCCGCCGCAACGTCGCGCTCCAGCACCGGTTGGGTGTGGGCACGGAGTGGTTGAGCCGCCAGGAGGTAAAGGCGCTGGCGCCGCAGCTCGTGGCCGACGATGTGCTCGCCGCCACCTACCACGGCGGCGATGGCCTTGCTGATCCCAACGGCGTCGTCGCCGGTTACATTGCCGCCGCACGACGACTCGGCGTACGCGCTCTGGCCGAGACAGCCGTGGTGGATATCGTCGTGGAGGATGGCCGCGTGACTGCCGTGGCGACCGACCGCGGGCGCGTAACCTGCGAGGTGGTCGTCAATGCCGCCGGTCCTTGGGCGGCGCCGGTGAGCGAAATGGCCGGCGTTCCCCTGCCGGTGATGCCGCTGCGGCGGCAGATGCTGACGACTACGCCCCTGCCGGCGCTGGACCCCGCGTTCCCCTTCGTCATCGATTTTGCCCACAGCCTCTACTTCCATCGTGAGGGGCAGGGCATTCTCACCGGCATGAGCAACCCTCATGAGACGCCGGGCTTTGACGAGCGGGTGGACGAGGAGTGGGAGCTCGTGCATATGGAGCACGCCGTCGAGCGGCTGCCGCTGCTGGCGCAGGCGGGACGGGTGGCGCACTGGGCCGGGCTGTATGAGGTGACGCCAGACGCGCACCCCATTATTGGACCGCTCCCCACTCTCGACGGCTACTACGTCGTCGCCGGCTTCTCCGGTCATGGCTTTATGCACGGACCTGGCGCCGGGTTGCTGCTGGCGGAAATGATTCTGCACGGGGAGGCGCGCTCGCTCGACGTCTCGACGCTGGACTACGCGCGCTTTGAAGAGGGCCGGCTGATCCAGGAGTACAACGTCATTTAGCGCGACTCGCCATCAGGGACGGTGCTTTTCCCAGGCTCCCCCGTGCCTTTGCGAGCGAAGAGAGAGGGTTAAGGAAATGGTCCAACGCCAGTTTGCAGACAAAGCCGCCGCCTACGCCGCCAGCGCTGTCCATGCCAGCGGAGCCAGCCTCCGGAAGCTGTCCGAGCTGTTGCAGCCGCAGTCTTCATGGCGCGTGCTGGACGTGGCGACCGGAGCCGGGCATACTGCGCATACGGTGGCCCCCTTCGTCGAGCAGGTCGTGGCGACTGACCTTACGCAGTCGACGCTGGCGACGGCGCGGACGCTGGCGCGGGAGAAATCGCTCGATAACGTCCTGACAGCCGCCGCCGACGCCGCGGCGCTGCCCTTCTTCTCCGGCGCCTTTAATCTGGTCACCTGTCGCACCGCTGCCCACCACTTTCCCGACGTCGACCGCTTCCTGAGTGAAGCGGCGCGCGTGCTTGCGCCGGCTGGTCTGCTGGCCGTGGTCGATAACATAGCGCCCGGCAGTAAGCTGCGGGGGAGGAAGGGGCGCGTACAGCGCGAGGCGGGTGAGTACGTGAACGCCTTTGAGAGGCTGCGTGATCCGAGTCACGTGCGCTCTCTGAGCATCTACGGCTGGCGGGACGCCTTCTACGCGGCCGGTTTCGCCATCCAGCACGAGGAAGTGGCGACGAAGGAGATCGACTTTTCAAGCTGGGTGATGCGTGGGGCCGTTGCCCCTGACGATGTGACGCGCCTGCGTGCGATGCTCGTCCAGGCTCCTAGAGAAGCGTTAGAGTTTTTGACCCCGCTTTTTCGCGGCGATACAATCAAATTTCGCTTATCCGAAGCATTGTTGATTGGTAAGAAGCAGGGTTAGAGACCATGGGCGCGAAGAAATACCATTTTTGGATTACCGGCTGTCAGATGAACTATGCCGATGCGCGGCGCGTGGCGACCGAGCTGGAGAAGCACGGTTACACGAGCACCGACCGTGCAGAAGATGCGGATGTGATCGTGCTCGAGACGTGCACCGTGCGCCAGCAGTCAGAAGACAAAGCGTACAATAAGCTCCATGCGCTGCGGCCGTTAAAAGAGGCGCACCCGGACAAGACGATCGCCGTGATGGGCTGTGTGGTCGGCGTGCGGGGCAACGAAAAGTTGGCCAACACCTTTCCCTTTGTCGATGTCTTCATGGAGCCGGCAAGCGACGGGTCGCCCCTTGTCGGCCACCTGCTGCAGAGCGACGCCCTATCGCTGGAGCAGGAGCTGACCGGCGAGCGCCATGCGCTGCAGGATTCAGTGGAGGAGGGCGCCGTCATTCTGCCGCTCCACCAGCGCGAGCGGCTGGTGGCTGCCCCCGTTTCCATCGTCTATGGTTGTTCCCACGCCTGTACCTTCTGCATTATCCCTCAGAAGCGAGGGCGGGAACGCAGCCGGCCGGTAGGCAGTATCGTTGCTGAGGTTCGCTCGCTCGTCCAGCAGGGAGTGAAAGAAGTGATGCTCCTGGGGCAGATCGTCGACCGCTATGGATACGACGTAACCGACGGTCCGGATCTTGCCGACCTGCTCTATGCCGTCAACGAGGTCGAGGGGCTGGAGCGTATTCGTTTCCTGACCAGCCATCCCAACTACATGACCGACCGCATCCTCCACGCCGTGCGCGACCTGCCGAAGGTGATGCCTCAGATTGAGGTGCCGGTGCAGGCCGGGGACGACGAGGTGCTGGAGCGTATGCGGCGCGGCTACACAGCCACCCAGTACCGTGAGCTGGTGCACCACATTCGCGAGGTGGTACCGGACGCCGCCGTTAACTGCGACATTATCGTCGGCTTTTGCGGTGAGACGGAGGAGCAGTTCCAACGCACCTACGATTTGCTGGAGGAGCTACGCCTGGACAAGATCCATCTCGCCCGCTATAGCCCGCGCACGGGCACCGTCAGCGCGCGCAACATGGAGGATGACGTGCCGGAAGTGGAGAAGGAGCGCCGCTTCCACCTGATCGAGGCGCTCAACGAGCGCATCTCCGAAGAGAAGATGCGTGATTACCTGGGTCAGACGGTGCAGGTGCTGGTGGAGGGCAGGCGTAAGAAGCGCTGGATGGGCCGCGATCCGCGCGGCAAGCTCGTCTTCTTCGACGACCCGCGCGACCTGCGCGGCAAGCTGGTCGACGTCAAAATTACCCACACTGGCGCCTGGAGCATGTCCGGTCACCCGGCGGACAAGATTATGCTGCCCCAGCAGACGCAGGCGGCGGGCATTCCGCTGGCGATCGTTTCCTGAGCCGGATATGGTGACTCTGTAGAAGAGGAGCGGGCGGCGAGCCCGCTCTTTTTGTTTTTCCCATGGCGGCAAGCGCCGAGTTTGACCTGTCGCCTCGAGAAAAGTAGAATCGGGAGCTGATGAAGCGCGTCCTGATTGTGGAACTGGATAAAAACTTCGCTGCGCGCCTGTTTCAGGTGCTGCAGGATGCGGGCGAGTACGAAGTTACCTCGGCGCGCACGATGCGCGAGGCGTGCCTTGTCCTCACGCAGCATCCCTACGATGTTGCCTTCATCCCCGCCGCAAACCACGGCAACCTCATTCGCTCGCTGCGTAGCCTGTGCCCCAGGCTCCCCCTGATTGCCGTCACAGATCGTGCCTCGGCGTCGCTGCCGGCGGCATACGACGGCGAGGTCGAGGCGGTGCTGCCGCGTCCTGCGCTGGGGCGAGACAGCGTGCGCGCGGCGCTGGCGCGCGCCGCCGGCGAGGGCGCGCTGGATGCGCCGCCGCAGATAGGTACCGACGACGATGGTGCCGATATCCCACTCCTGATGCGCCTCCGGAGTGCCGGCATTCCAAAGAAGGTTCTAACGTGCGTTTTTTCCGAGGGCCAACGCGTACTCGCCCATCATGGGACGCTGGATGGCGGCGAGGTCGCGGAGATTGCGAGGCTGACGGCGGCAAGCTGGAAAGAAGGGCTGAGTGGGCAGCTTCAGTTTGTGCACCTTCCCACGCGCATGAACGCCCTGTTGCTGTACAGCCATGCGTTAGGAGACGGTCGTTTGCTGACTGTTGCTGCGCAACCGAGTGCAGTCATCACCCGGTTACGGGCGGAGGCCGCTACCCTCGCCGCCACTGTCGCTGCGCCTGCTGACCCGTCAGAATCGCAAACGAGCGCGCCGCGTAAAGCAATGCCCGTTGTGCCGCCCGTGCCATCCAGGAGAAAGGTGCCGGAGGATGGGCCGGAGGGCGAGCAGTTGTTTACCATCTCCTGGCGCGCGCGCAGCCCGCTCCCCGATGTACTACATGTACCTCTCAGACGGGCGTTGAAGAAGATAGCCGTCACTCACGGGTGCACCTTGCCCGCGCTGACGATCTCCGGGGAGCAGATCTATCTCGTCATCGCCTGCCCGCCCGTCCGCGATGGCGATTGGGCGGCAAAGCTGCTGCGAGAGGGGACGGAGCGCGCCATTCAGGAGCAGTTTGGCGTCGACGCTCATATGTGGGAGCCTGCCTATCTCGTGCGTCCGGGTCGCCACTCTCTACGGCAGGAGTCAGAGGCTCACTCTACGGGCCGGTGAACGCTGCGCCCGATCGATGTCCACCAAAAGATGAGGAACTATGGCCGACGATACACTTATACTGATTGACGGGCACGCCCTCGCCTACCGCGCTTTTTTTGGGCTGCCCCTCGAAGCCTTTACCACCAAGGCGGGTGAGCCGACGAATGCCACCTATGGCTTCACACGCGCGCTGATGGAGTTGCTATTCGCTGACCAACCGCCGAAATATCTGGCCGTCACCTTCGATGCCGGCATGAGCGGGCGCGACGAGCTGTTTGAAGAGTACAAGGGCACGCGCGACAAGATGCCCAATGAGCTCGACGTCCAGATCGGGCGCATTCGCGAGGTGGTGCAGGCATTCAACATTCCGATCTTGGAGGTGGAGGGGTACGAGGCGGATGATGTGCTGGGGACCATAGCCCGGCAGGCCGCCGAGCAGGAAACGCCAGTTTTAATTGTCACCGGCGACCAGGATCTTTTGCAACTGGTCGACGACAATACCCGTGTTCAGCTTCCCAGCCGGCGGAGCATTTCTGAGCCGCGCATGTACGATGCGCCGGCTGTCCGCAAAAAGATGGGGGTGCGTCCAGACCAGGTCGTCGACTACAAGGCGCTCGTCGGGGACAGCAGCGACAACATCCCCGGCGTCTACGGAGTGGGCGACAAGACGGCGACGCGCCTGCTGGCGAAGTATGAGACGCTGGAAGGCGTCTACGAGCATCTGGACGAAATTGCCACCCGCTGGCGCAATCGGCTTGAAGAGGGTCGGGAGAGCGCCTTTCTAAGCCGCGAGCTTGCCCGCATTCGCACCGATCTGCCGCTGGCGCTGGATCTTCCCGCCTGTGTAGCTGAGGAGTTCGATCCGGGTGAGGTGGCGGCGCTGTTCCGCGAGCTGGAGTTCCGTAGCCTGACCGGGCGTCTCTCCGATTCTCTTGAGCGGGCGCCCGCAGTCAGCGATCGACCGCCGACCGAGGTGGTGACCGTGCGTAGCCGTGAACAGCTTGACGAGCTCGTCGAGCGCCTTTCTGAGGCAAAGCAGATCAGTATCGACGTGGAGACGACGGGACTTGACAAAATGACGGCTGAACTCGTCGGCATCTGTGTCTCGACCGAGCCGCCGACCGGTTACTACATTCCCCTGGGCCATCTCGCGTCGGACAGCGCCGGCAAGAAGAGGCAGGGGGGCCAGATGGGCCTCTTTGGCGAGGAGATGGTGCTGGAAGAGGGGCAGCTGCCGCTGGAGACGGTGCTCGAGGCGCTGCGTCCGGCGCTCACCAATCCCGAGATCCCGAAGCTGGCCCACAACGCCAAGTACGACTACACGATCCTCGACCGCTACGGCCTGCGCGTGGAGCCCATCGGCTTCGACACGATGATTGCCGAGTGGCTGACTGACCCCGGAAGTAAATTCATGGCGCTCAAGGGCTTGGCCGGCCACCGTCTGGGAATTCAGATGACGGCAATTGAGGAGTTGATCGGCCGTGGGCGCAGCCAGAAGACGCTCGCCGATCTGCCGGCGGAGGAAGTTGCCCCCTATGGCGCCGCCGACGCCGATGTCACCCTGCGCCTGGCGCCGGTGCTGCGCAAGGAGATCCGGGATAAGGGGCTGGAAGAGCTGCTCGATATGGAGATGGGCTTTATTCCCGTTCTCGCCGACATGGAGCGGGAGGGCGTGGCGATCGACGTCGACTTTTTCCGGCAGATGTCGACCGATCTCGAAGAGCGGGTGGCGGCGGTCGAAGAGCAGATCTTTGCCATCGCAGGCCATCCCTTCAATGTGAACTCCAGCCAGCAGCTCAGCGAGGTGCTCTTCGACGAGCTCGGGCTGCCCCACCGCGGGCTCCGCAAGACGAAGAGCGGCTATTACTCGACCGCCGCCGACGTCCTGGAGAGCCTGCAGCAGGCGGACGAGAGCGGCATCATCGACCTCGTCTTCCAGTACCGCGATCTACAAAAGCTGAAAAGTACCTACGTCGACGCGCTGCCGGAGCTGGTAAATCCGGAGACGGGCCGCCTGCACAGCAGCTTTAATCAAACCGGCACCGTGACCGGCCGCATCTCCAGCAGCAACCCCAACCTGCAGAACATTCCCGTGCGCAGCGAGGTCGGGCAGCAGATCCGGCGTGGCTTCGTCGCCCGCCCCGGCTGGGTCATTCTCTCTGCTGACTACTCGCAGGTGGAGCTAAGAATCCTGGCGCACATCACACAGGACGAGGCGCTGCTGGAGGCGTTCCGCCAGGAGCAGGATATCCACCGTGCGACGGCCGCCGCCGTCTATGGGGTGCCGATGGACGAGGTCACGTACCCGCAACGCCAGTTCGCCAAGAACGTCAACTTCGGCATCATCTACGGCATGGGCCCCTACCGCCTGGCGCGGGAGAGCGAGCTGACGCTGGCCGAAGCAGAGAACTACATCTCCGAGTACTTCGAGCGCTTTCCCGGGATCCAGGAATACCTGCAGCGCACGAAGGAGCAGGCCCGTAAGCAGGGCTACGTCGAGACGCTGCTCGGCCGGCGCCGTTACTTCCCCGTCTTTCGGGCTGGCGCACGCAGCAACCGCATGCTGGTCGCTCGCGCTGAGCGGGAGGCGATCAACCATCCTATTCAGGGTACGGCAGCGGACATCATCAAGATCGCCATGATCCGCCTCCACCGTCGGCTGCGTGAAGGCGATTATCGGGCGCGCATGATCCTCCAGATCCACGACGAGCTGCTTCTGGAGGTGCCAGAGGAGGAGTTGGAGGAGACGCGGCGTCTGGTCGTGGAGACGATGAGCAACGCCTTTGAGCTCGACGTCCCGCTTAAGGTCGAAGTTAGTACGGGACATAACTGGTTGGAGCTGAAAGAGTAGTGGCCGGCGCTGGCGGGAAGAGGACGGGCAGGCGCGCAGAAGCGGCGCTATGACTCGACGCCTACTCTTTCTCGTCGTCGCTGTGGTCGCGCTGCTGGTCTTGCTCTTTGCCGCCCGCTGCGCCCGTGATGTGGAGGCGCCGTTCACTGCCGCCCCGACCGCGGTCGAAGAGGCACCGCCGCCGCTTCCGCAGGAGGTGGTGGAAGCACTGGACGAGGAAACGCCGCTCGCGGATGCCCCTCTGGCTGACGATGATGGGCTGGAGGACGGGGCAGTTGCCGAGGGGACGGCTGTGGCAAAGACGGATGTGCCAGCGCCCTCTCTCTTCGACGTCCCCTGGAGCGACCGCTCCCCCTTCGCCGCCAACCTTGTGAACGGCGCGGAGGGGGTGCTGGACGAGCTGCCGGGCGCCTCTGTTTACCATATTGCCCTCGAGCTGAGCGATAGCCTGACCGACATTAGCGGCCGCCAGGAGGTGCTTTATACCAACCGCGAAGCAGTCGCCCTCAACGAGATCGTCTTCCGCCTCTTTCCCAACATCTCCGATGGCGAGGCGAGGGCGGACACTGTGTCGGTGAACGGCGAGCCGGTGCAGCCGCGCTTCGAGCTGGCGGAGAGCGCTATGATCGTGCCCCTCTCCGATCCATTGCAACCGGGAGAGGCCGTCGTCATCAGTATCGATTTCATTGTGCGCGTGCCGGAGCGACCTGGCGGCAACTATGGCATCTTCGCCTTCCAGAACGACGTCCTCGCGCTGGCCCACTTTTACCCCCTGATCGCCGTCTACGACGACGAAGGCTGGAACGCCGAGATCCCACCGCCGTCGGGGGACGTCGTCTTCGCCGAGAGCAGCTTTTATCTGGTGCAGGTTTCGGCTCCGGCAGAGCTGGTGCTGGCCGCGTCTGGCAGCCGGATCTCAGAGGATCAAACGGCTGGTGTACAGACGGTGATCTACGCCGCCGGACCGGTGCGCGACTTCTACGTCGTCGGCAGCCCGCGGTTTGAGATTCAGACGACGCAGGTTGGGGAGACCGTCATCAGCAGCTATACCTTTCCCGAGTTTGCTGCTGCCTCGGCGCAGGCGCTGGAGGTCGCGGCGCAATCGCTGGAGACCTTCAATGCGGCCATTGGCCTCTACCCCTTCACGGAGCTTGATATCGCCAGTACGTCCACGCTGGCGTTGGGGGTGGAATATCCGGCGATCGTCGTCGTCACCGACCGGCTCTACAACCCGGAGTCCGATCCCTGGCCCCCGGAGGTGCTCATCTCCACTGTGGCCCACGAGGTGGCGCATCAATGGTTCTATAGCATTATCGGCAACGATCAGCTGGACGAGCCGTGGCTGGACGAGTCCCTTACCCAGTATGCTACCCTGCTTTACTGGCGCGACCATTGGGGAGAGGCGGGCGCGGACGCCTTTCTTATGGGACTGCGGCGTCGCTGGGCGGCCGCTGAAGATGAGACAATGCCGATCGGGCTGCCGGTCGAAGCGTACACTGGGCCCGCCTACAGCGCCATCGTCTACGGACGGGGTCCCCTCTTCTTTGTCGAGCTGGAAGAGACGATGGGCGCCACCACGTTTGCCGACTTTCTTCGCGCCTACTACGTTGCGTACCAATGGGAGATCGTCCGCCCGCCCGATCTACAGGCGCTGGCTGAGGCGACCTGTGAGTGCGAGCTCGATGCGCTCTTCGAGGAGTGGGTCTATCCGTGATCGTCTTCGTAGGAGGGACTTCAACTCAACCCCCTTTCCTCTCGCGACGCTGTTGCCGCTCAATAGCTGCTTTCTGACACAGCTTGTGACGCGGAACGGCGATTCGCAAAGGCGGCAAGGGCTACCGGGACAGCGTCAGTGCGAACACAACCGCCCGCCACGATATGCCAACGCCTCCCTCGTATCCGCAGTCTCTCCGAGCTGTCAACAACGCCGCTTACAAACGGCGTATCAACGGTAGAGTTCCAGCTGCTGAAAGTTTATCCGCGCCGGCTCTCCCCCGCT
This sequence comes from Promineifilaceae bacterium (SeqCode), assembly GCA_033722535.1. Taxonomy (GTDB): domain Bacteria; phylum Chloroflexota; class Anaerolineae; order Promineifilales; family Promineifilaceae; genus JAAYYY01. The sequence continues at coordinate 3,254 of JAWVYW010000072.1, read as the reverse complement.
TGCCGCCAGCAGCGCCACGCCGGCGGTGCTGGCCGGCGCAGGCCTCTCCCACAGCAGTTCCCGGTTAACGCGCACGCCGATCTGCTCTCCACGCACGTCGATCTGAATTTCATTCGCTTCCCCGCCCTTCCTCACGTGGGCCCATGGCTGCCAGGGTAAGATGAAGTCTACGCCTTCGCGCTGTTGCCGCCAGAGGGCAACGTCACCGGCGGGGCTGACGGCAACCACCAGGGAGTCGTCGGGCCGCCCGAGCGCGAGGCCGTAGTGCGCGTCCGGATGCGCGCCGGCGCCGGTGAGGCGGAGGGTGAAGTCGCCGTCGTCGAGCGGGAGGTTCAGCCACTCGAGCCGCATCTCGCCGCCGGCCACTGCCACTGGCGCTAAGTTGCGTGTCTCGATCAGCTCCCCCACCGGCTGCGGATCGAACGTGCCGGCGGAGATGAGGGCGATGGCCACGACACTCGTTAGCAGCAGAGCCACGGCGCCGATGCCCAGCCAGCGCCAGACAGCGGGGGGTGGGGACGGATGATGATCGGGCGTTGTCTGCGTCGGTTCAGGCACGGTCTATCTCCACGCTTTATTGTCCCTGCAGATTCTCCGGGCGCAAGCCGCCTGCTGCGTGCCATATGCAACTGGCGCTCCGTCTGCTACACTTTGTTCATGATAGACGAGCACAGACACAGTGGCATCCATTACGAGAACGAAGCCGGCGTCGCACTGTTGCGCGTGGACCGGCCGGAAGCACGGAACGCGCTCAGTTGGGCGGCGCAGGAGGCCTTTGCCCGCGCTGTAGACGCGGCATCCGGGGCGGCGGAGGGTGGGGCGCTGCGGGTCCTGATTATTACCGGCACCGGGCCGGCCTTCGTGGCCGGCGGCGACCTGAAGGAACTCGCCGGCTACGGCGCGCCGGCCGACGGCGCTCGGCTCAACCGTATCATGAGCAGAGCGCTCGACCGCTTACAGCAACTGCCGGCGCCCGTCATCGCCGCCATTAATGGCGACGCCGTCGGCGGCGGTTGCGAGATTCTCCTGGCGTGCGACCTGCGCCTCATGGCTGCCGGCGCCCGCCTGCGCTTTGCTCAAGGCGCCATGGGCCTGACAACCGGCTGGGGCGGAACGGCGCGCCTCGTCCGCCAGGTGGGGCAGAGCCGGGCGCTTGACCTGCTCCTGACGGGGCGCGCCGTCGAGGCGGAGGAGGCGCAGGAAATCGGCCTCATCCACCACATCGTGCCGCCCGGCGCGGACACGCTCGTCGAGGCGCAGGCTTGGGCGCGCGAGCTCCAGAAGTGGCCGCGCGACGCTCTGGCTGCGCTGAAGCGGCTCGTCTATGCCACCGGCAGCCGCGCCGATGAGGCCGTTGCCGCCTACGAGCGGACGCTGTTCGTGCAGCTCTGGGGAAGCGAAAACCACCAGGAAGCGGTGCGCGCCTTCCTAGAAAAGCGGCGCCCGCGCTTTAATCAGAGCTAGCCGGTTCCGAAAGGCTGCCGGTCTTGGCGCCTGTGTCCGCGCGGCGGAAGGGGTATGAGAAGAGGGAGAAGAGCGAGGGCCGCGCCGCGTAGATAACGTCGGCGGCGACGCGCATCCCGCCCAGCGTGACGCCCGCAGTCGACTGCCCGGGAAAGATGGAGTCGCCGACGAGCTTTAGATTGGCGATACCGGTGTGCGGCCCGCGCACGTCGAAGAGCGAGCGCTGGGGGAAGCCGCCCACCATCCCTTGGGGGCGCCGCGTGTAAAAGGCAAAGGTCACCGGCGTACCCGGTAAGACCAGCTCCGCTGCGTCGCCCAGCCCTGGAATGGCCCGCTCTGCCGCTGCGAGCATCTTTTTCGTGTAGGCATCGCGACGAGAAAGATACGCTGTCTCATCCTCCGCCTCGCGCAGCGCCCACCACGGCCCGATCTCCGTGTGCGTGGAGAGGGTGGCGGCGCGGCGACCGGCGGGGGCGCGCTTGTTGTCGCTCGGGTCGGAGAGGCTGATAAAGACCGAATTGCCCTCTCCAAATGGCTGCCTGGGATCGACCACAACCTGGTGGTGACTCGTCGGCAGCGGCGGCAGACGAGCGGCGTCGAGGCCGAGGTAAAGGGTAAAGGCACCCCACGTTACGTCGCGCTCATGCACCTCACGTGCCAGCCCGGGTGGGGTATCCTCACCCAGAAGTTCGTGTAGCCCCCAGGGAGTGAGGTTGGCGATTAGCCAGTCACACGCCAGGGTCAGCTTCTTGTTGGTACGCACGGCGGCGACGCGCCCCTCGCGCACCTCGATTGCCTCTACCTGTTGGCGGTAGAGGACGCTGCCGCCGTTGGCCACGATCCAGTCGGCCAGCGTGCGGGCAATGGCGCCGATGCCGCCGCGCACATGGCTGACGCCCCGGCGGGGCAGGTCGAGTGCGGCGCTGCCGTAGAGGGCGTTGGCGCCGTCCGCCGTCGTCTGCGCGGCGATGAGCAACTGGGCGTCGAGGAAGGTCTTGAGCCGCGGCCGATGGTCTGGGGCGATGGCGGCTACCTCTTTCCTCAGGTAAGGGAGGGCGCGGAGCGTGCGCGGGCGCACAGCGACTGCCAGCTGCAGCAGGTCGCGCACGGAGGCGGGCGGCCAGGGAAAGGGGCGGGAGGAGATGTCCCAGGCCACCTCCGCCAGCATCTCCTGCGTTTGCCAGAACTGTTCCGCTCCGGGAAACGCCTCCCGCCGCTCTGCCGCCCACGCTGCGCGGTCGCCCCACTGAGAGACGGTCCTGTCCGGTAGATGAACCACCCACGCGGGATCGACGGGATGGGTTGGCCACTCCAGCCCCAGGATCTGCGCCAGCCGGTAGTGCGGCCCGCCAGGTGAGAAGCCGCCGGCGAGTGTGGCCCCGGCGTCGAAGCGGTAGCGTTTGTGGTAAAAGGTGCCGGCGGAGCCGCCCGGATAGACGTGCGCCTCCAGCACGGTGACGTCAAACCCGGCGTGCAGGAGCAGCGCGGCAGTGGTCAGGCCGCCGACGCCGGCGCCGATAACGACGACGCGCTCGCCTTTTCCGGAGGAGCCGTTGGTGTGCTTGGGCATCGTGAGCGGTAGCGACCGTCAGGGCGCGTCCCGCTCCCCCTTCGCCCACCGCCACAGAAGCAAGAGGGCGAGCGGAAGAGCGGCAAGCAGCAGTGGTAGCCGGTGCGTGCCCGCACCCAGCGCCCGCCGCGTCATCCAGCCTCGGTAGGCAAAGAGGAGGGCGAGGCCGGGGCCGTTAAACGCCAGCCGGGCCGGCAAGCCACGCACGCCGTTGGGATAG
>JAWVYW010000071.1:0-17754 GCA_033722535.1 Promineifilaceae bacterium (SeqCode) | reverse complement strand
GGATCTTCTTTGTACTTCCCCTACCCCCCTTCAATTTCAGCATTAGCGCTTTCCAGGCGGGGGTGCTGGCACTCGGCCTCAACGTCGGCGCCTACGGGGCTGTGGTCGTGCGCGGGGCGATTCGAGCGGTGCCGCGGGGGCAGATCGAGGCCGCCATCGCGCTCAATATGTCCCGTTCGCTGATGATGAGACGCGTGATCCTGCCGCAGGCGCTGGTACGGATGTTACCGCCCTTCGGCAACCTGCTGATCGAGTTGCTGAAGGCGACCTCCCTCGTCTCTCTGATCACCCTCTCCGACATCACCTTCCAGGCGCTGACGCTGCGCCAGAGTGTGGGGCGGACGACTGAAGTCTTTACGCTGTTACTCGTGATTTACTTTCTGATTGCCTATCCGCTGACGTTGGGCGTGCGCTGGCTGGAGCGCCGGCGCGTCTGGGCGTGACGGCGCCGGTATAGAGGAGAAAGCGAACGATGCAAGAATTTTTCGACTTTGAATACGCCGCCTCTATCCTGCCGGTGCTCCTGGAAGGGTTACTCGTTACCATCCAGGCTTCGGTTGCCGGTTTCGCCGTCGCCCTCGTGCTGGGCCTATTGATGGCGCTGGCACGGCGGAGCGACAACAAGTGGATCTCGGCGCCCGTCGGCGCAATCGTCGAGTTCGTCCGCAGCACGCCGCTCCTGGTGCAGCTTTTCTTCCTCTTTTACGTGCTGCCGCGCTACGGCGTGCGCCTGCCGCCCTTCGTCATCGGCACCGTCGCCCTGGGCCTGCACTACGGCACCTACATGTCAGAGGTCTACCGCGCGGGCATCGACGCCATCGGTAGCGGACAGTGGGAGGCGGCAGTTGCGCTCAACTTTTCGCCCATGGATACGTGGACAAAGATCATCCTCCCGCAGGCGATTCCGCCGATGATCCCCGCGCTTGGCAACTACCTCATTGCCATGTTCAAAGAGTCCGCTCAGCTGGCGGCGATCACCGTCACCGAGCTCCTGCTGACGGGGCGCATCATCGGCACACGGGAGTTTCGCTTCCTGGAGCCGATCACGCTTGTCGGCGTGCTATACTTCCTGATCAGTTACCCTTCGTCACTCCTTGTACAACGGTTGGAGGCGCGTTATGCAAACCTATACTCCTGAGACAAACGGCGATCCCATTGTTCGCTTTGATGAGGTTACCAAAGCCTTCGGCGACCTGGTCGTGCTCCGAGAGCTCGACTTTACCGTGGCGCCGGGCGAAAAGGTCACAATTGTCGGGCCAAGTGGCTCCGGCAAGACGACGATTTTGCGCGTGCTGATGACGCTGGAAAAGCCTAATGGCGGCGTCATCTGGGTGGACGGCGAGCCGCTGTGGCACAAGGAGGTCAACGGCAAGTTGGTGGAGGCCGACCAGAAGCACCTGCGCAAAGTGCGCGGCAAGATCGGCATGGTCTTCCAGCATTTCAACCTCTTTCCCCACATGACAGCGCTGCGCAACGTTACGGAGGCGCCCATTCACGTGCTGGGGATGCCCAAGGAGCAGGCCATTGCCCGCGCCCAGACGCTGCTGGAGCAGGTTGGCCTCGGCGATAAGCACAACCAGTATCCGAGCCAGCTCTCCGGCGGGCAGAAGCAAAGAGTGGCAATTGCCCGCGCCCTGGCGATGCGTCCCCGAGTCATGCTCTTCGACGAGGTGACCTCGGCGCTCGATCCCGAACTGGTGGGCGAGGTGCTGAATGTCATTCGTGAACTGGCCGCCGAAGGCGAGATGGCGATGCTCCTCGTGACCCACGAGATGGGCTTCGCGCGCGAGATTTCCGACCGCGTGGTCTTCTTCGACAAGGGACGCGTCGTCGAGCAGGGGCCGCCGGAGATGATCTTCGAAAATCCGCAGAACCCGCGCACGAAGCAGTTCCTGGGCGCGACGCTGCGGCACTGATGCAAGTTCTTATTCTTACAGAAGAAGAGATCCGCCGGGTCGTCGGCGTGGACGAAGAGGCGCTGGCCGCCGTCGCCGGTGCGTTCACCGCGCTGGCGGAGGGGCGGGCGACGATGCCGCCGATTATGCGGGTCGACGTTCCCGAACACAGCGGCGAGGTCGACGTCAAGAGCGCCTACCTTCAGGGGCTGGAGGGCTTTGCCGTCAAGATCTCCTCCGGCTTCTTCGACAATCGTGCGCTTGGTCTACCCAGCCTCAGTGGGATGATGGTCCTCCTGAGCACGCACACCGGCTTTCCCCTGGCGCTCCTCCTCGACAACGGCTACCTGACCGACGTGCGCACAGCGATGGCCGGCGCACTGGCAGCGCGTCACCTAGCGCCGCCGGATGTGGGAACAGTGGGTATCGTCGGCAGCGGCGCTCAGGCGCGCTACCAGGCGCGGGCCCTGCAACTGGTGCGGGATTACGACCGGCTGCTGGTCTACAGCCGCACACAGGCGCATGCGGAGCAGTACGCAGATGAGATGGGCGCCGAGCTGGGAATTGAAGTGCGCGCCGTCTCCGATCCGGCGGTGGTGGTGCGCGAGAGCAATTTGCTGGTGACGACGACGCCCGCAAGGCAGCCGGTTGTGCGGGCGAAATGGCTTCACCCGGGGCTGCACATTACGGCGATGGGCTCGGATGCGGAAGAGAAGCAGGAGCTGGAAGCGGAGGTCCTCGCCCGCGCCGATCTCGTCGTCTGTGACCGGAAGTCGCAGGCCTTCCGCCTCGGAGAGCTCCACCATGCCCTCGTCGCCGGAGCAGTGAGCGAAGACGACGCCATCGTCGAACTCGGCGAAGTGACATCGGGCCGCCACCCCGGGCGTGAGGACGAGGCCCAGATTACAGTGTGCGACCTCACCGGCACCGGCGCCCAGGATACGGTGATCGCGCTACTGGCCTACCACAAAGCAAAGGACGCGGGACTAGGGCTCGGCGTCGACGCCTGATCGCGAAAACCGGAAGCGGAGCCGAGGCCGGAAGCGGCAATCAGCGGCAGATCAGGACCGGCCAGCGCTGCCAGCTCAGAACCTCGTCGACCAGACTACCCAGCACGACCTCCAGCAGCGGCGTGAAGCCATAGCCGCCCATGAGGATCAAATCACACTCCCCGCTCTCGGCGCTCTGCCGCACTACAGCCGCGGGTGCGCCCTGCTCGACAACATAGGTAGCGGAAATACCGCGGGCGATCAGGTAGAAACGAACCTCCTCGAGCACGCGCTCCGCTTCTTCCGCCTCTCCTTCCTGGGCGGCAATGACGACGGTCAGCGGGCACTCCCACTTCGCCGCGAGGTAAGCGGCGACAAAGAGCGCCTCCCGCGCCTTGGGACTGCCGTCGTAGGCCAATAGCGGCCGCTGAAGCGCCGTCGGCTCGCCCGGCACGATAAGGAGCGGGCGCCCGCAGCGGCGGACGAGCTGGCTAAAGGCAGACAGTAGGCGCTCACGCGCGCCCGGCGCGTACTCGCCGTCCCGAGAGGGCTGGCCGATGACCAGCAGATCATGCCAGCGCGCCTGTTCACAGATGGCATCGGCAAGGGGGCCACTCTCAACCATGAGCGCCCCCGAAATCCCGGCGAGCCTCAGCCGGCCCTCGAATTCCTCCTGCACTTCGCTGACCCGGGCATCTTCATTGAGCCCATCCGGGTGCACTTCCACCGGAGGCAGATCGTCAGACAGCACGTGAAGACCGTGCAGCGTGGCGTTCTCCCGCCGGCAGACGATTATCGCCTGCGCCAGCGCCCGCCAACCGGCCTCACTCCCGCCAATCGGGACGAGAATGTAGGGGAAGAGAACCGCCTCACTCCGGCTAGCGACGTACATCTCGCGCCACTCGCCGGGTGGCGGTCCGGCGTCGAGCGGTTCCGGGGTAATCGCCTCCAGCATCCGGTCGCGCATCCTTACCCACAGTGGCTGCTCCGGATGGGCAAAGCGGGCGACGAGATCGCCGGCGATCACCTCCGGCTCGACCTCCCAGCCGAGTGCCTCGGCGACCTGCGCGTGATGGCGCACGAGCCACACGTACAAATCTGTCTCTGTGCGTCCGGGAAAGTGGCGCAGGATCCCGCGCCGGCGAATGATCTCCACGACCGGCATGTAGATTTGGTCATACCAGCTGGCAGCGGCCCCCTCTAACGTCGCCTCTGTACCCTGTTCTCCCAACCAGTGCCGATGGCGCCGTATCTGATCCTTCAGCACCCGGTACTGTCCCGGCGCCGTCACCGTGAGGTCGGACGCCGGGCGTAGCCGATCGAGCTCGGTCGTCTCCAAGAAGTCGACATACTTCGCCTGGCATATCAGCTGATCGGTATCGGCGTCCGGGGTCAGCGGCACCCGCGTCTCCACCTCCGTCACGTAGGCCGGAATGTGTGTGGCCCCCAGCACGCGGGCAACCGAGACGCGGTGATTGCCGTCGAGGACGAAGTAAGAGTCGCCGAGCTGGTAGACGAGAATGGGCGGTATGTCCTCCACCCGCGGGAAGGCGGCACGCACGCGCGACCAGCGGCTCTGGGCGCTCGCCGTCCGCGGGAGAAAACGGCGCGTGAAGTCACGGTAACGCCCAACACTGCCAACAATGGCGTCGAGCGGGATCTCTTTCAATCCGCGGTCCACCGGCTCACCGGCGTGGAGCTGATCGCTGACTTCTGAGTAACTTAGAAGGCGATCGGAGCGCCCTCGCAGCTGGGCGGACATACTCTCCAGCGTCGCCTGCTGGCGGGCGCGACGGAAATCGCGCAGAGCGGACAGAAAACGGGGAGAATTCTCGTCAATGGTCAGGGGATGCCTCCCTTTTTTCGAGCTCGTACTGGCGTGCTATTTCGAGTAGTCGCGGCACACTCACGTTGCCTCCGCTCAGTACGACGGCGATGTTTTGGCCAGGGCGCCCATCTACAGCGCCCGCCAGCAGTGCTGCCACGCCGACAGCCCCGGCGCCCTCCACGACGAGCCGCTCCTCAAAGAGCAAGAAAGCCATTGCCGCCGCGATCTGCTCCTCTGAGACGAGTATTACGTCGTCCACGTACTGCTGCACGAGCTGAAATGTGTAGCGGTTGTCGAGGCCGATGCCGCCCAGAAGGCTATCGGCAAGCGTCTCTTCCTCGCGTAGCTCTAACGGCCTCCCCGCCTGTAGACTCTCGTACATTACCGCGCCACGCTCCATCGAAACGCCCACGACACGGATGGCGGGCGAGATTGCTTTCAGCGCCAGTGCCACGCCGGAGATCAGGCCCCCGCCGGAGAGGGGAACGACGACGGTATCGACGGCAGGCAGCGCCTCTGCAATCTCCAGGCCCAGCGTGCCCTGACCGGCGATAATCTGTGGGTCGTCGAAGGGATGAACCATCTCCAGCCCCCGCTCACGGCGGAGCGCTTCGGCACGCACTGCGGCGTCATCCTGCCCATGGCCGTGAATCACCAGCTCCGGTCCCAAGTCCCGGAGCGCGGCAATCTTATTTGCCGGCACCCGCTCGGAGATGCAGACGACGGCGTCGATCTCCGATTCCCGCGCCACATGGGCCACGGCGCGCCCATGGTTGCCGGTGGAGACAGTGACCACCCCCCGGGCGCGTGCCTCCGGCGCAAGCCCGAGAATCTTGTTTGCCGCTCCTCGCACTTTGAACGCGCCGGTCGGCTGTAGCGTTTCCAGCTTTAGGTAGACGGATGCGCCCACCTGCTTGCTGAGCGCGGACGAAGCGAGCAGAGGCGTTTCACGCACAAGCGGCGCTATACGCTGCCGCGCGCGATAAACATCCTGCAGAGTAAGATCTTGTGGCGTCACGTGCTGCTCCATCGATCAACCGGCTCAACGGTGCGGATCTAGAGTTCAATCGCGTGCTCTATCAGGAGCAATTATAGCCACTCAACCCGCCTTTCTGCCACCTCTCCGGCGCGGCGTTTGCCGTCGACAGTCCCTCTTTATAGAATAATGAGCAGGCGATACGGAAGACGGTCTACTGCCCAGAACAAGCTGCCCACTATTGTGGGCCAACAGACCCGGCAGTGGGATGAAACATTGCAAGATTACTCCACACTCAAAGATGAAAGCCTGATCCGACTGATTGCGGAGGGGGATGAAGCGGCTCTGGAGGCACTATTTGATCGCCACGTCCGCCTGCTGTTCAGCATTTCTGTCCACCTTGTCGGCAACCAGCTCGCGGCGGAGGAGATAGCCCTCGACGTTTTTGTAAGGGTGTGGGAGAACGCGGAAAGCTACCAACCAGAGCGGGCAAAGGTAACGACGTGGCTCACTACGATCACCCGCTACCGGGCTATCGACTATTTACGCCGTCAGGGCAGACGGCCGGAAAGCGACAGCGTTTCCTGGGACGTCCTCCCTGTGAAGCCCCTGCCCCCACAGAACAGTCCAGAACAGCTTGCAGGGAACGCGCTCCGACGCGAGCGCATCAGAGGGGCGTTACGGCAGATTCCCGATGAACAGCGGCGCGTGCTGCTCCTCGCCTACTTCGGCGGCCTGACACAGCAAGAGATAGCCGACCGCCTGGACCTGCCATTAGGAACCGTCAAGACACGAATCCGCCTTGGCTTGCAGAAGTTACGTTTCTTGCTCCGTGGGGAAGAGTCACCGGGGCAGCAAAGATAGATCTAAAGAGACAGTAAATGCGTACTATTAAAAGAACATGCACAGACCGCAGGAAAGGAGCGGTCTTATGAGTGCCAGCCGCAATGGGCATCGCGAAAAACAGATGATTCCTGCCTACGTGTTGGGCGTACTGGAGCCGGAAGAGCGACTACATCTTGTCCGGCATCTGGAAAAATGCGCCCAATGCCGGGCAGATGAGCAGGCTTATGAGGAGGTTGCGACTCTTCTACCCTACGCTGTAGAGGAGGTAGAGCCGCCACCAGATCTCAAGGAGCGCCTACTGAGAGCGGTCGAGAGCACGACCGCTCCACCAACGCCTGCGCACGTATCACCGGCCCTTGCCGAAGCAGCGACACATCGCGGAAAGTGGCGTTCGGCGCGACTTGCTCCGGTGGCAGCGTTTCTACTGCTCGCACTACTGTTGGTGCTCGGAGGTCTACTGCTATGGCCCGAGCAACAGAGGGTAGCAGATGTCGCGCCCGCCGGTTTCAGCGTCGTACTGCTACAACCCGGCGCCAGCGCGCCCGAAGCGAGGGGCGTGATGCTGATCAGCGCCGACGGTGAGTATGGAACCCTGATAGCCCAGAATCTCCCCGAGCCCGAGGGCAACCGGCGGTATAAAGCGTGGCTCGTGCGCGACGAGCTCTACGACGGGGGTATCTTCACCCCCGACGACGGCTATGCTAGTCTCACGGTAGAGCCGGGTCCATCCCTCAGTACCTTCACCAGAGTTTTTATAACGCTAGAGCCGTCCGGAGAGAGTGCTGCGCCCACAGGACCGGTTATCCTCTCCAGCGACATCTGACGGCGGCATTCCCCTCTTCTCGGGTTCGGCTTCAACTGTCTGCGCTAACAGCCGGATGTTGCTTAACCATGATCGGCAGGTAGTTAAACCAGGCCAACGTCGCCGGATCAGCGCGGCACCAGTCGAAAGTAGCGGTGACCTCACCCGCGTCACGTGTGGTCGCCAGACCACATGCTTCGGCCGGACCCGCCTGCAGGCGCACGCTGGTGATGGTCGTCGCCGGCAGTTGCCACCGCTGGAGCTCTCCAGTACACGTCTGCTCCGTCTGCCCGACTGCGGTCGCGCCATAGGGTTGGGTCACGGTAACGACGACGGTCACTATCTCGCCCGGGGTGCACCCGCCATGCCCCCCCACCAGCACTCCGTTACCGCGGTCGCGCAGTGGCAGCGTGCCAGTGATACCGTAGGGAATAGAGATGCGATTGGTGGATTGAATAGAGGGACCACCTGAGCCTGCGCCTGATTTGGCAGCAACCCCACCAGAAGCAGCCGCTGCCGGAGATCTGTGGGCCGGCAGATGGAGAAACGTAAAGAGCAAACCGAAGAAGGCAACGGATAGGAAGAGGGGAAGTAGCTTTCGCATCGACAACCTCCATCAAGGGTAAGGCCGCATTGGCCCGGGGCACACTTAACAGTCTAGCCTATGGAGAAGCGCCGATCGCGTCAAGCGGACGAGCGTGCTATGCTGCTCGCACTTACTTCCCTATAAAGCGCTGTAAAGCGAGCAGTTGCCTCGGCCAGAGTGAAGCGGGCAGCGACAGTCGCCACGGCTACCTTCCGCGCTGCGCGGTAGGCCGGGGCGTCGGAGAGTAAAGCCACGACCTGCGCAGCGAGCGTATCTGGCTCATTCATTGCCGGCGCAACGGCAACTTCAGGTGCCACCCCGACCGGCGTGCCCAGCGCCGGCAGCCCACAGGCCATCGCCTCCAGCAGCGCCATTCCCTGAGACTCATGGTGCGATGTCTGGAGGTAGAGGTGGCCGCGCGCATAGAACGCCGGCATGTTGCCGTGAGGCACCCGCCCCGCCCACTTTACAGCCTCGGCGATTCCAAGCGCCGCTGCCCGCGCCTCCAGCTCTTTTCGCACCGGCCCATCGCCGGCGAGTAAGAGGCAGCAAGTCGGACACGCTTCCCTGACGCGAGCCACGATGTCCAGCAGCAGCGCCTGATTTTTCACCGGCGTGAGCGAAGCCGCCTGGACGATGATCGGATGGCCAGCGGGTGGCGGCGCCGGCTGGAAGCGCGCGACGTCGACGCCGAGCGGCGCGAGGTGCGTGTGCTCCGGCGGCGCCCCCTCATGCATGCAGAGACGGCGGCCGTAAGCAGAGCCAGCCGTCACGCGCGTAGCACTGCGCAGGACGAGGCGAATTCCGGCGCGGCGCCAGCGCGAGCCATAGGTCCCGTAGCCTGCAGCCGGCAGGTGTACCAGCTCGCCGCCGCCGAGGGTGGCGATTACCGGTCGCCGTATGAGCCGGCCGGCGATGAATGCGACGAGGCCCGGTTCATCCACCCAAAAGGCGTGCAGCAGGTCAAAGGGCGTGCGCCGGTGGGCGGCGACGATGGCCCGTACCGCACGGGCGACGAGGCCAAGGGAGGCGACGCCCATCCGCTGGCCGCCCCCCAACGCCTGATGCGTGAGGCCACAGAAAGCGTAGCGACCAGCCGCGGGGTAGCGGAGGCTGAATACGGTGGCGCTATGCTCGGCAGCCAACCGGCAGAGAAGCGCCTCTAAGGCGGGAATAGCCCACTCCCGCTCACTGCGGCTGAAGCCAGGAGTGACTACTGCGACTCTCATTCCTGAGCGACAGGAGGCTCCTCAGGGCGGAGGGTTGCCGCCACCACCAGAGCAAGCAGGATCGCATGTTGCCACGTGTGCGTATGGCGCCACCAAAGCGTGATGTCGAACATGCCGATGGTGAGGAGGAGCAGCCAGGGAGCGAGCCGCGAGATGGAAGAGCGGCTGCGGAGCGCGACGAGGAGCGGAGCCAGCGCCATCCAGCACCAGAGGAGCAGACCAGGACCGCCAAATTCGGCGGCGACCAACAGCGGCACATTGTGCACCATAGTCGCGGTCTCGTCTAGCTGCCGGGCCGCCTCCCGAAAATTACCGAGGCCGACGCCTTCGAGGGGATGCGTCACGAACAGTTGCAGCGCAAGCCGCCCATCCCGCAGGCGATCGCGGATCGACTGCGCCTCCAGCGGGTGATCGAGCGCCAGAAAACGGCCCAGCGCGAGGTCGCCCACCGAACCGACGAGCAGGAGGGAGGAGAGAATAAGCAGCAACAGCCAAGCTCGCTCCGGCCGGCGAAGCGGGGTAGACAGGAGCGACAACCGCCCGCTCCTGCGCCACGCCAACAGGACCGGCACTAGCAAGGCGATCGCGGCGACCGCCGCACCCAGCCATGCTGCCCGGGAAAAGCTGACCAGCAGTCCGAGTCCGCCCACCGTCAGGGCGCTGCCGAGAATAACGCGCTGCCACGACGCTGCCCGCCGGAATGCAGGTAACAACAGCAACCAGCATACCGCCAGCAGGGCGCCGAGGGCATTGGGATGCGGCGTCAGGCCATACGCGCGCAGCCAGTGCTGCTCGCCATCGGCCACTACCGACATTCCTACGGTCGTCGCGTCCAGTTCAAGCTCGCCCAGCCAGACCAGCCCCAGATCTCGCTGCAAAAGAAATTGTCCCACCGCCACGCCCCCCTGGAGCAGGAGGACCAGCGACAGCACAGCCGTCAGCGACGGGCGCTCGACGACGAGAAAGAGGAGCACGAACCAGAACAGTATCAGGCTGCCACCGTAGAGAAAGGCATACCATTCAGGAACCAGATCCCGCCCCAGGAACCCCCACATGGTCAACAAGAGCAGGGGGAGCAACAGGCGCGACTGGCCAGAGGCCAGCACCTGCAGCACTCTGCTCCGCAGATCCGGCCTCGTCGCGAACCAGCAAAGAAAGGCGACGACGGGCAGCAGATTGAGGGCGCCAAAGGTGATCATCCCGCCTTTTGCAGACGCTCGCGTCCACGATGGGAGCCAAGCAAAAGGGCCCGTGTACCAGAAGGGTGAGATAAGGTTCGCGAGCAACCACAGGGCGACGGCAGCATGGCTTGCCGAGCGCAGCAGGGAGCGACGGACCGACCAGGGGTTAGCGCGCTGCCTGAGCCAGCACGATATGGCACTGCAGAGAGAAGCCAAATGGCGAGCAGGAACGGAAGACATCGACGGCTTCGGTTATGAAAGCGCCTGCCGGGGACGCAACCATTCGGCGGCGCGACGCTCAACCGGCAGTGCATAGGCGCCACGCTCTACGCGGCGCCGGGCCAGCCACTGCAGCGGGCGCAGGAACAGATGCCTGCGCCGACCATAACCGAGCCGTTGGTAGAAATTGAAGTCCTCTATCTCCCCCTTCTGCTCGTCCGTCAGCCACTCGTTACTACTGCCGATGTAGTCGAAGTCGGCCCACGCTTCCAGCGTCTCCGGAAAGCGGTAACCTTCTGCCTGCAGACGTTGAGCGATCGGGTTGCCCGGGTACGGTTTGAAGTAAAAGAGCGCCAACTCGAAGTCAGGGCTGATGGCGCGCAGCTCTCGCGCCACGCGCAGCGTCTCGGCAACACTTTCCGCCGGCTCTCCAGGGAAGCCGACGATGACGTTGATCGTCGCCCCGATCCCAAGGCGCACCAGCTTCTCCGCCGTGACCCACATATCTTCGATCCGAATGTCTTTCTGGATCCAGTCGATCGTCTCCTGAGAGCCAGCTTCAAGGCCGATCATGACGCGCGTCAGGCCAGAGCGCCGGCAGAGGGCCAAAATTTGCTCGTCCAGCCGGCGTCCCTGGTCGGCGCGCATCGTGCCAAACCAGGTAAAGTCGAGGCCGTCTGCGAGAAAGCCTTCCGCCACCGCGGCGACGCGCTCCTCATACGTGAAGTAGGTCTCGTCCTGAAAGGCCAGGTCGGTAAAGCGATAGCGGCGCCAGAGGGTACCGATTTCGTCCACCATCCGCTCCGGTGCCAGTCCGCTCCAGGCGCGCTTATAGACGGCGGGGTCGGCGCAAAAATTACAGCGGAAGCGGCAGCCCTGCGAAGAGATGTAGTCAAGCTGTCGCCTGCCCTTGTGGTGGAAGTACTTCTCGACGGGGAACAGATCGTAGTCGTGCGCCGGGAGCGAGTTTAGATCCTGCATCGGGCGGGGCGAATTGACGATCACCTGCCCCACCTCGTTTCGCCAGACGCAGCCGGGCACGCCCGCAAGGGAACGGCTCTGGTCGAGCCGCTCGACGACCTCCCGGAACGTCTCCTCCCCCTGTCCGACGACGGCTGCGGTCACCGCCGGTTCGGCGGCGCACAGCTCGGGGAAGAGCGAGGGGTGCCAGCCGCCCCAGATGATGGGCAGATCCGGCAAGCGGCGGCGAACAGCGCGCGAGATCGCCAGCGCTTCGCCCAGAGGCGCCCCGGTGAGGACGGTCATCCCCAGGCAGAGGGCGTCTTCCAGATGTGCAAAGAGCGTCTCGTCCGGCTCCAGCCGCCCGTCGACGACGACGACCTCGTAACGCTCCCGATCCAGTGCAGAGCCGACGGCAACGAGCGCCAGGGGCATCGTCCAGAAGACTGCGCGCGGGTTGTAGAGCACGACTTTGGGCACTTTCCTCCTCATCTTCTACTTAAGCGACGGCAACGGTACTGTCGAGCAGCCGGAAGCGTCAGCAGCCTTCTCCATCACTATCTATACGTTAGAAAGGCGCCAGCGGATTGATAGTGCCGATCGCTGCCTGAGCAGTGAAATTCTATGGTATACTCTCAATCATGCCCACCGCCAGTACATGCTCCGGTAAAGCCGCGAAAGGAAGAGTACCCGCGCGCACCATCGTGAAGGACACGCTGCTGAGGCGCCTGCACCTAACCGCGACTCGGCTGCGCTTTCACCTGTTTCAGAGGCGCCGCGCGCGCCGACCCATCCTCGAGCAGGTCGCGGGTTATCCGATCGTCGTGCCGCCACAGGTCTTTAATCCGCGCTGGTTCTACAGCGGCGATTTTCTCGCGCGTACACTCAACGCAGGCATGATCACGCCCGTCAAGGAGGGGCAACGGGTGCTCGACATGGGCACGGGAAGTGGCGTCGTCGCTGTGGTTGCCGCCTCTCTCGGCGCTCGCGTGGTCGCCGTGGATGTCAACCCGCACGCGGTGCGCGCCGCACGGCTTAATGCCCTACTTAACGACGTCGAGCCGTCTGTCGACGTGCGCGAGGGCGATCTGTTTGAGCCGGTTGTTGGAGAGCAGTTCGACCTGGTCGTTTTCAATCCGCCCTACCTGTCGGGCGCGCCACAGACGCCGTTTGAGCAGGCCCTGTACAATACCGGCGTCGTCGAACGCTTCAGCGCCGGGCTGGCCACCTATCTGACACCCGGCGGCTCTGGCCTTGTCCTTCTCTCAACGCTGGCCGACGAGGCCTCCTTTCTACGCTGTTTCGCCGCAGACGGCTTTAGCAGGAGCAGCGTTGCCGAAGAGCGGCTGCTTGCCGAGACCCTGACGCTTTACCGGCTCATCCCGCAGGAGGCGCGAGAATGAGGGTGTCTCTACTCGAGATGGCACGGCGTCAGCTCAACGAGACGACGCACCGGCTGTACACATTGCCGATCCTTACCCTGATGCCGCACAGCCGCTGCAACTGCCGTTGCGTGATGTGCGACATCTGGAAGGCAAACCAGAATGGGCAGGAGCTGACGGTGAATGATCTTGAGCCGCATATTGACGCCATGCGGCGGCTGCACGTGCAGTGGGTGGTGCTCTCCGGGGGGGAGGCGCTGATGCACAGGAATCTATGGGCGCTCTGCGCGCGGCTGCATGAGCTGGAGGTAAAAATTACGTTGCTTTCCACGGGCCTTCTGCTGGCGCGACACGCCACCGACATCGTCCGCTGGTGCGACGAAGTAATCGTCTCCCTGGATGGGAGCGAAGCAATCCACGACGCCATCCGCAATATTCCCCGCGCCTATGAGCGGCTGGGTGCAGGCGTCGCCGCTCTCAGGGCGCTCGCGCCCCACTTTCCGGTGAAGGCGCGTACCGTCATCCAGCGGCGCAACTTCGCCGATCTGCCGCAGATAATCGAGAGCGCCCGCGCGCTTGGACTGGATAGCGTCAGCTTTCTCGCCGCCGACGTCTCCTCTACAGCGTTCAACCGCCCCGACGGCTGGAATGAGGAACGGGTGGCGGATGTGGCGCTGTCGCCGTCGGAAGTGGAAGCGTTTGCCGCCATCGTCGAGGAGACAATTGCTCGCCATGCCGA
Source organism: Promineifilaceae bacterium (SeqCode) (assembly GCA_033722535.1). Lineage (GTDB taxonomy): Bacteria > Chloroflexota > Anaerolineae > Promineifilales > Promineifilaceae > JAAYYY01. The sequence continues at coordinate 4,122 of JAWVYW010000071.1, read as the reverse complement.
CAGTTTTGCCAGCGGCTTTATCGTAGAAAGCCCCGATAAGTTGCGCCGCCTACCGCGCTACTTCGCCGCGCTTAACGGCGATGTCCCGCTGCCCACCGTGCGCTGCAACGCGCCTTGGGTCTCCGCCGTAGTCGAGGCAGATGGCACGGTCCGCCCCTGCTTTTTCCACCGCGCGCTGGGGAATATTAAGGACACGCCCCTGCAGACCATTTTAAACGGCGCAGAGGCCCTCGCCTTCCGCCGTACTTTGCGCGTGGCCGAGAATCCCGTCTGCCAGCGCTGCACGTGCAGCCTCAACTTGGGGCGGCGTGCCGCCGTTCAGCTGTGAAATCGCGCCTGCGGCGTAGGGAGGAGTAAGGCTCAACTCGCAGCGCGCGGCCGTTTCTGCAAATCAAGCACAAAAAAACGCCCCCAGTTGCAGAAAGGTCGGTAGCGACGCAGCCACCTTTCAAGCCGACCGACCAGAGCCACACCCGATCCTGATGCAAAGCGGAGCGTGGGCGGGGGTCGAAGCACGCCCATGCCATAACGCTCGCATAGAACAAAGTGGGGAGCAAAGAAGCGTCGATAGGCTTCGTCAGCCGTGTAGAGATGGTGTAGCAGCGGCTCTCCCCCGACGATAAAGGTGCGCTGCGAGTGGCTGAAGCGGGATGGTGCGACCGGGCCGTGCCGAAGCGCACGGATCCACTCCCACACGCTGAAGCGGTTAAGCAGGTGAATGATTAAACGCCCTTCAGGACGCAGAAGGCCCGCGGCATTGGCGGCAAAAGGATGTAGATCGGCGACCGTATTCAGCACGGCGAAAGTGGAAATAATGCCGTCGAAAGTGGCGCGCGGGCAGTCAGCCAGCCTCATCGTACCGCCCTCGACCAGCGTAATCTGCGCTGATAGGCCGCGTGCGCCTGCCTTCGTGCGCAAGTGGGCCAACATTCCCGGCGATACGTCAAGGCCAGTAACGACCATTCCCTGCCGGGCCAGGAACAGCGTTTCAAGCCCGGTGCCACAGCCCACGTCGAGGATGCGCGCACCAGGCGTAAAGATGCGCAGGTAGTGCTGCCGCAACTGGCGGCGCACCCAGGCATCACCCGCCACCTGCCTGTCATAGTCGGCGGCGATGGCGTCATAGGCACGAGCCGCAGGATGATTCATTCGCTGTCGGAGGGAGGTGCAACCCCACGATAGAGGTGATACAAGCGGGCCGTACTCTGCCGTGGGTTCTGGCTTTCCAACGCGCTGAACGCTTTCGCCGTGACCCGCCCCACAAAGAAGATATGATCCCCAACCTCATGGCACTGCTCGACCCGGCACTCCAGCCAGCCCAGGGCTTCCGCCAGGCGCGGCGCGTCGATCGTCTGCGCTTCTTCCTTTACCAGCCCGGCCTGCATAAACTTATCGACCTCCTGACCCGACGTCGTGCCACAGTAAAAAATGATCTCCTCCCAGCTGGCGGGCACAAAATTCACAACAAAAGCCCCCGCCGTCTTGATCATGGCAGTACCAAAACCGTTCCGGCTGGCCGAGAGCCCATACAGTTCCGGTTCCTCCGAGAGAGGGATGTGCCAGTCCACCGGCCAGACGTTATCCACATTCTCACGACGTGCAGTGAGGAGCACCACCTGACGCGGCGTGCTGTAGGCGACGCGCATAAAGTCGGACGGGGCTTTCCCCTGCGCTTCGCCTACCAACCGTCTGAGCCATTTTTTTACTTTCTGCCTCATGGCAAGAGATCCATCGGATCGTGTGGCCCGGGCCGCTGCCCGGCCACAGCCTCGTGGTAGAAGGAGAGCAACCGGCGCGCCAGTGCTTCGTAGCTCAGCTCCTGGACGAAGTGATGGTGGACGGCCGCCGCAGAGATAGGAATCTGTTCCCGATCGAAGTCCAGAACACGGCGGGCGAGCGTTTCGGCCTTGCCGGGTGGGAAGAGGATACCATACCGGCCGTCGGCTGTCATCTTGCGGAAGGAGGGAATATCGGTAACCACCGGAATGACCCCACAGGCCATCGCTTCGAGAACAGCATATCCGCTGTATTCGCGCCGGCTAGCCTGAAGGAGAAAGTCGGCGCTGTTAAAGACGGCCTCCATCCTCTCATGGGCCACCGTACCGCGAAAGTGGACGTGGTTGGCCAGCTGCGGCCGCTCTGCCACGAAGCTGCGCAAGGCCGGGAGGAGCTCGTCTGTCAAGTAGTGCAAGTAAAGCTGAGCCTCGGGCCAGACGCTGTGTATGTGTGCGAAACCGCGAACCGCAGTCAGAGGATCTTTTACGGGATGGAGCCGCCCAACCCAGAGAAAGACAGGTGCGCCCCCCATTCCCGTGATGGCCCGTGCCGCTGCGCGGGGGCGCAAACGGAAGTGGGACGAGACCTCCATCAACTCGCCCACCTGGTTCCATGAGAGTTGTCCTGCCTCGACAAAGGGACGAGCGTGTGCACGCGTGCTAAACAGCGCCAGATCCAGGCGGCGGAGAGCGAGCGCCTGCAGCCGGCGCCACAGCGGATTAGAGGAGGGAAAACCGCCGTGATAGTGGCCGACGACGGGAGCAGCGCGACCGGGCAGTGCCGGAAGCCGGAGAACCACCCAGAGAGCGAGGAGGTTGAGCGTCAACACGAGACCGTGGAAGTGAATGACGTCTGGCTGCAAGGAGCGCGCAGTGTGCAGGGCCGGCAAGGCGAGCACAGCTCGCGCCCACTCGCGTCCGGTTAGCCTGCCAGCGACACGGGCCAGCGAGCGCGCCCCTATGCTCGGAGGGATAAAGCGGAAGGAGATATCACCTTCCCGCCACTGTGCCGCGCGCGGAAAGAGCTGAATGAATTCGATCTGATGCCCATGTGCAGCCAACGCACCTGCCATGTTCCTATATAGCGGCAGCTGGTCGAGAAAGCTGCGGGGAGAAAGGTACCCCAGAGAAGGGTCGTAGTGAACACTAAGTAGGCAGATTCGCATGACACACTTGATCATACTATAATTCGCCGCCTATAGTTAACTATGCTCCGTCCTCTCCTGGTCCGCGTCGCCGCTTTACTCGATCCAACCACCCGAGGCTGGTTCACCGTTCTTGCCGGCGATTTGGGGCGGCTGCTTCTCGGCTTTGGCGCCAGCATTCTTATAACACGTACGCTGGGGCCGTCCCGTTTCGGCATCTATGCCGTCCTCGGTGCCATTGTGGCCCTGGTCGGTGTCTTCGCCGATGCAGGCCTTAGCCAGGCGGCTAACCGCTATCTGGCTGCCATCTGGCAGCGCAGCCCGGAACGCGCCCGCAAGCGCGGGGGCGCATTTTTCTGGTTGCGCCTGAGTCTCGCCTTGCTCGTGGTGGCGGCTGCGCTTCTCCTCACGCGCCCGCTCATCGTCCTCTTCGACCTACCGCCGGCACCCGATGCTCCGACCGCTTTACTCCTGACACTGGCGCTGGCCGGCGTCGTGGCAGGCGCTCTCAGTGGCGCCACCGCCACGCTTCTGCAGATTACGGGCCGCTTTCAGGCAGTCGCTACCACACTCGTCGTTAATACGGGGCTGACTTTGCTCCTGGCAGCCGTGCTGGCAGCGATCAGCGCCCTCAATCTGGTCAGTGCCCTACTGCTGCTGGGCATTGTTCCCTCGCTCGTTGCTGCTCTCCTCGGATGGCGACTCCTGCCGGGGCGCTGGAGGCTGCACCTTCCATCTGTGCGCTATCTACGGCGGGTCGCGGGGACATTTCTACACTTTGGTCGCTGGCTGTGGCTGGCGAATCTACTGACGATGCTGACGCTGCAGCTCGACCTGTTGCTGCTCAACCACTTCAGCGTCGAAGTCGCCGTCGTCTACCCAGTGGTGTGCATGCACGTAACGCAGGATAAGTGTGCGGGTTGGAGCCGGTGTGTGGGTCCCACTCTCGGGGACTCGACGGCACCTCACCGGACGACGGGGAGCGAGATGATCCACAGCGAGATGACCGTATACCCCATCATCAGCACCGTCATCGGGAGGTGCGCCAATCGAGCAGAGCGCGGGGTCGGATACCGCCGACGAGTGACGGCGTGGGAGGCGACGACGGCGACGACGTGGCCGACCGTGATGAGCCCCACCTGCGAGGCCCAGAACGCCGGCACGGACAGCCACCCGAGGGGGTCTGTCGGTGCCACGCCGAG
>JAWVYW010000070.1:0-18098 GCA_033722535.1 Promineifilaceae bacterium (SeqCode) | reverse complement strand
CTTTACCTCCGACGGGCACGTCGGTTATCAGACTGTAATCAGGGTCAGGTTACGTTACGCGGGCGGGGGAGCAGCACCGAGCTGCCGCATCAGGCCCAGGTTCTCCTCGACATGCCACATCTCGGCGATCTTGCCGTTCTCAATGCGGACGATGTCTGTCCCCGTGATCGTGACTTCCTTGCCGGTGGGCGCAATGCCCAGGAAGGGGCCTTCGCTCGTGCCGCGCGCCGTCCACCCGTAGGCTACCCTATCGCCTTCGGCGAGCAGCTCTTCAATCGTGACCTCGATCTCGGGCAGGGCCGCCTGGCAGATCCTCAGGAACTTGTTGTGCCCCTCACGGCCGGGAGGCAGATCTGGGATCGCGTTGTGGTCGACGACGTCTTCGGCCACCAGCTCCTTCTCCGCTTCAAAGTCATACTCGCCCCACACATCGAGCAGATAGCGGCGGGCGATCTGCTTGTTCCGTTCAGTTGTCGTGGTCATTTTCCTTCTCCTCTGTGGTTATCTTCACTTTCCAGAATCTGCTTCAGCCGCCCCAGATTGTCCTCGAGCTCGTGGTCGGCCTCGTCGGCAAACATGCTCGGGTCAGACATACTGTGCTTGCCAACCCAGTGCGAGCGCTGGATGAGGCGCGTGCCTCCATTCTCGGGCTCCAGGAGAATCTCCCACTCCACCTCCACGGCGCGCTTGCCTCCGCGTATCGGCTGCCAGGACTTCCACGCCAGGCGCCGGGCCGGTTCCATCGCCGTGATCTCGGCGACGGTGTGATCGGCGCTCCCCATCAGCTTGAAGAAGAGGGGCGAGAGCTTCTTCATGAGCCAGGGCAGCTCGCGTGGCAGCGCCTCCGTCGTGTGGAAGGTGCTCCCCACGCCCACCGGGCCGTCGCTGACCTTTTCGATCTTCTGCGGCTGGTAGTTCCATTCGGTGTGCCGCTGAAAATCGGAGATGTAGTCATACACCTTTTCGGGCGGCGCCTCGACGACGACGCTCCGCTGAACTTTCATATCAGCCATACTCCATCCTCCTCACTACTGTTCCTTTTTCACTACAGATGACTGCTGCCACGTAAAGATGAGCTCCATCGTAGGGCCCAGAAGGGCCGGGTTCAGGTCCAGACCGCAGATCGCGTGCAGCCGCTCCTTAAACCAGCGGTCGAAGGGCTGGTCGGAAGCGGCCAACCGAGAGAGAAGATGTTCGGGTTCGTCCGCATCCAGGCGCACGACGGCGATGTCGGCGCGCGCTGTGCGCAACAGCCAGACGGCCTCGCTGGCGATTCCGAGCTGCCGGCGGGACCGTTCATACTCCCGGCGGCGGCGCCCGTTTATCTCCTGGCAAAAGCGGCGCCAGGCCTCGACTTTGCCCGGCAGGATGGGCGCCGTCAGGACCATTGCAGTCATGCCTTGCACCGTCTCCTTTGTGTACTTGTGTCCTTATCCCTTATAATGTTCATGAAAGGTACAGTCTCGTCGCTCAACTCAACGTGCATCTATAGCCTAAGAAAACGGCGTGCTAAGATCGTGCACGGAAGCGTGCAATGGCTCACTTACGCATTCAGCTGCTTGGACATCCAGAGATAGCTCATGGCGGCGCGCCCATCTCCCTGCGGACGCGCAAAGCGCTGGCGCTGCTAATCTATCTTGTGGTCGAGGGCGGCGTGCACACGCGCGACCACCTGGCAGCGCTGCTGTGGCCGGAGAGCGAGGCGTCGGCGGCGCGGGCCACGTTGCGGAGCACGCTGCGCTACCTGCGCCGCCCGCTCGACCACGGCGGCGACGTCCCCCCGCCCCACTTGGATGTCACCCGCACCACGCTCGCCTTCAACTTCGCCTCCGACCACCGGCTGGACCTGGCGCAGGTCGAGGCGGCTGTGGAGTCCGAGGAAGCTACCCTGCGCCGGCTCAAAGCGGCGGCCGCACTCATTCGCGGCGCCTTTCTGGAGGGCTTCAGCCTACCCGACGCGCCCGCGTTCGCCGACTGGGCGTCGTTCCAGCGCGAGCACTGGCACCTGCGCGCCTCCGGCCTCCTGGCGCGGCTGGCCCATGCTCAGTCGCAGTCCGGCGAGACAACCGCTGCGATAGAGACGGCCCGGCGGCGCACCGCCTTAGACCCGCTGCAGGAGGATGCCCAGCAGCAGCTGATGCGCCTGCAGCTAGCGGCGGGGGACCGGCCGGGGGCCCTGCAAAGCTACCGGCGCTGCCGCGAACTTCTGGTGGAGGAGCTGGGCGTCGAACCGGCGCCGGAGACGAAGGCGCTCCTGGCGCGGGTTGAAGCGCCTGGCGAGCAGAAGGGCCGGCCAACCGCCGCCACGGCACCGCAAGGGGCACCAGCCACTCCTGCCCAGCTCGGTGGAGCAATTCAGACGCGCCGCCCGCCCTTGCCCTTCGTCGGGCGCCGCGAGGAGCACCGCCGCCTCGCCGAGGCGTACTACCGCACGGCGAGCGGGAAGGCGGCGACGGTCATGCTCGAGGGCGAGGCGGGTATCGGCAAAAGCCGGCTGGCGCGGGAGTTCCTAAGCTGGGCGGCGGCACAGGGAGCGACGGTTCTCCGTGGTCGGGGCTTCGAAACCGGCGGTCGCCTCCCCTACCAGCCGCTCGTCGACGCCTTCCGCCCGGTAGCAGCCGATCTACCTGGCCTGCTCTCGCCCACCTGGCTTGGGGAGCTGGCGCGCCTCCTGCCGGAGCTGTACGACCTGATGCCGGAGCTGCCGCCCCCAACGGGTGATGAAAAGCTGGGGCGGTCGCGTCTCTTCGAGGCTCTCGCCCGGCTGGGAACCGCACTCGCAGATCGGCAACAGGCGCCGCACGTCTTGTTCATGGACGACCTGCAGTGGGCTGACGCCGCCACACTGGAGGCCATTAACTACTGCGCCCGACGCTGGGACACGGCGGGAGCCGCCGTCCTCTTCCTGGGCGCCGTCCGCGCCGAGGCCCTGCACCGGGCGACGGCGTCGGAGACGTTGCTCCAGTTTTTGCGCGATCTGGAGCGGGCACCGGGCATGCTCCGCCTGCAGCTGGAGGCGCTAACCCAGGCGGAGGTAGCGGACTTTGTCGAGCAGGCCATGGAACCAGCGGCAGCGGATGCCAAGGCCACAGCCTTCCGCCGCTGGCTCTTTCGCGAGACAGGAGGCCAGCCCTTTTACCTCACCGAGACGATCAAGGCGCTTCTGGAAGAGGGTGTGCTCGTCACTCACCCGGGCGAAGACGGGCGGATCGCACTCCCATCACGCCAGGCGCCGTTCGCATCCGGCGCCCAGAACGGGGCCCCGGTCGACTTTGTGCCGCCCGGCGTACGGGAAGTGGTCCGCAGGCGGCTGGCTCGCCTCGAGCAGCCGGCGTTCGATCTGCTGGTCGCCGGCGCCGTGTTGGGACAGGAGTTTAGCTTTGCGCGCCTCTGCCGGGTGGCTGCGCTCTCCACCCGGGAAGGGCTGAGCGCGCTGGAAGCGCTCCTCGCCGCCAATCTGCTGACCGAAACGGGGCAGACAGCGCAGCCATATACCTTTGCCCACGATAAGATCCGCGACGTCGTCTACACTGCCGCTGGCGACGCGCGGCGGCGGCTGTTCCACGAACGGGCGCTCGCCGTTCTGGTCGACGCCCACGCTTCCGCCGCGCAGCTGGCCCACCATGCACACGCCGCCGGCGCCTACAGGGAGACGTTCGGGTACAGTGTACAGGCGGGCGACGATGCCCTGGCGCTCTTTGCCGCTCGCGAAGCCGCTTATCACTATGAGGACGCGCGCGAGATTTTACAACAGGCACCGGCGGTAGCGGAGGCGCTGTCAATGCAGGACCGGCGTGCGCTCTACGAACACCTCGGCCGGGCCTACGAGCTGGTTAACGAGTGGGACAACGCGTTGGAGATCTACCAGGAGATGCTCGCCGCTGCCCGGGACGCCGGTAGCGTCAGCGTGGAGGTGGCGGCGCTCAACCGGATGGCGACGGCGAAGCTGCTCGCACAGATGGATATTGACGCCGCCCTCGCCCTGCTGGACAAGGCGCGGCCCCGTGCCGAAGCCGCCGGCGACACAGCCGGCCTGGCGGAGACGGAATGGAATCTCTGTCTGGCGCACTTTTACAGCTTTCGCCGTCCGACTGCTCTGGAGCACGGAGAGCGTGCCGTCGCGCTGGCGCGAGAGGTCGGGGATCGCGAACTGATTGCCCGCTGTTTGAATGCTGCCGGCTACGCGGCCACTGGTGTTAATCTGTGGGAAAAGGTTGTGCAGTATGGTCAGGATGCTCGTAATCTCTATGCGAAGGAGGGCGGTCGGGCGCTGGAGGCCGATTCCCTGCTCCTGGTGGCCTTCGCCCGCATCAACATTGGAGAAGCGGCAGCCGGGGTGGAAGCCGCGCGCGAGGCGCTGGCGATCTGCCAGGAGATCGATAACCAGTGGGGCGAAGCAAACAGCCGCAATAGCCTCGCCGCCGGCTTGCTCGACCTGGGCCAGTACGGGGAGGCGCTCGCCGTTATCGAGAAGAGCTTAGAACTGGAGCAGATTCGCGAGGCGCCGCAGTACATGGCCGCGCTGACGGTGCACGGGATGGTCCACCGGGCGCTGCTCGACTTTGAGCGCTGCCTGGCGGATCATCAGGAGGCGGCGGATCTGCTCGGGCGTATTGGGCCGGCGGCGATAGGGCGTGTTCTCTCCGCCCATCTCTGCGCCGACCACGCCTATCTTGGGCAGTGGGAGGAAGCCTATCCCCACGCGCAGATGGCGATGGAGACGAAAGATTTCGCCTGGTACTACGCCGGCTTCCACTACTGGACCGTCGTCGAGGCGCTGTGCCATGGCGGAGACGCAGCGCTGGCCGAAGCGGATATCGTGGCTCTGGACGAGGCAGTAGGCCGTTTTCCGCGTTACCAGCTCATCATCGCCAGGAGCCGCGCCGCCATCAGTCACTGGCAGGAAGAGACGCCGGCGGCGATTGGGCACCTGGAGGAGGCGCTGGAAACGGCGAAGGCGCTGCAGCTTCCCGGCGAGCAGTGGCCGATTCTGGCGCTGCTGGCGGCCCTTCACCAGACGGTGGGGCACGAGCAGCAGGCTGAACGGGCGCGGTCGGAGGCGGTCGCTGTTGTCCATCGCTTGGCGGACACCATCGCCGAGGAAGCGACACGGACGGACTTTGTCGACAGCGCGCTACAGCACGTGTACGATGAGCAACCGCGCGATGAAACCGCGCTGTAAGTAACCAACAGAGCTGAACAGACACGGGAGACGACGGTGCTCATCGAATTTGAAGGAAAGCGGCCGCGCATTGGCCAAAACGTCTTTATCGCCCCCACCGCCATGCTCATCGGCGACGTAGAAGTGGGCGACAACAGCAGCATCTGGTTCGGCGCCGTCTTGCGCGGGGACTTCGGGCCGATCCGTGTGGGGCCGGGCTGCAGCGTACAGGATAACGTCGTCCTCCACGTCTTTGCCGACGCGCCGACGGTGCTGGAAGAGAACGTGACGGTGGGGCATAATTCGACCCTGGAAGGGTGCTACGTCGGCGCTGGCAGCGTCGTCGGCATGAACGCCGTCATCCTACCCCACGCCCACCTGGGGCGGCAGGTGATGGTCGCCGCCGGCAGCGTCGTCGGCGAGGGGGCGCAGTTCCCGGAGCGGGTGCTGATTGCCGGCGCGCCGGCAACGGTCAAGAAGGAGCTGGGCGGGAGCGCGCTGGCCTGGATTGGGCGCGCAGCCGGCGATTACCAGGAGCTGCAGGCACGATATCGGGCGCTGGGGATTGGCCTCCACAACAGAGCGTGAAAGGCCAGCGCCTCTTCGTGCCAGAGCCAGAGCACCGTCTTGTATACCAGCCTGGCCCGCCGCAGGTTAAGGCAGGCGGCGACCGGCTTTGCAAACGCGCGGGAACCGGTACACTACAAGTAGCGCACGGGACAACGATTTGACACAGTAGAGGCAGATGATGACGGCACAAACCGCAGAACAGCCGCCGACAGAGCTTGCCTTCCTCGCCGGAGGCGGGGAGATGGGGGAGCGCATTCGCGCCCACAACTGGTCCCAGACGCCGCTGGGGCCGCCGGCTGACTGGCCGCAGAGCCTGAAGACGGCTGTCGCCATCATGCTGGGCGCGAGTGCAGCCATCGCCATTGGCTGGGGAGAGCAATCTCTCCTCCTTTATAACGACGCCTGGTGCGCCCTGATCGGAGATAAGCATCCCGACGCCCTCGGCCGGCCCGCCGAGGAGACCTTTCCAGAAGTATGGGAGACAATAGGCCCGCTGCTCAACCAGGTCTATTCCGGCGGGGGCGCGACGGCCGCAGAAGAGCAGTTGCTCCGGCTCGACAGACACGGGCAACGGGAAGATGCCTGGTTCGACTATACCTATAATCCCATTCCCCGCGCCGACGGCTCGATCGGCGGCGTCTTCAACATTGCGGCTGAGTGCACTTCGCGTGTGCGTGCCGAAGCAGTAAACCGCCAGCGGGAACAGCAGCTGCGGCAGGCCGCCCGCGCGGCGCACTTCGGCACGTATCTCCACGATTTGCGTGGCGACGAACACTACTGGTCGCCGGAATTTCTGCAAATTTTTGGACTGGAGGCAGATGATTCGCTGCCCCTCGCAGATTCCATTCCAGCAGCCGTCCATCCCGACGATCGGGAAGCGGTTCTGGCCGAGGCACGCGCCCGCTCCGAGCGCAGGATTGAACCGACCTTCAGCAGCGAGCACCGCATCATTCGCCCCAATGGCGAGGTGCGCTGGGTGCTGGTTCAGGGGCGAATGACCTTTGACGACCAGGACCGCCCGCTGACCTCCCACGGCATCGTCGTGGATGTTACTCAACGCAAGCAGGCTGAGGCAGCACAGCGGGAGAGCGAGCGACTATTACATAGCGTGCTCGAGCAGATGCCGTCCGGCGTACACGTCGTAGAGGCACAGACGGGGCGGGATGTCCTCCACAATCGGGAGTTCGAACGCCTCCTCGGTCACGGGCCGATGCGCACTGCGGAGTATGCCGACTATAGTCGCTACGGTGCCATCCACGACGACGGCACTCCTTACAAGTCGGAAGAGTACCCGATGATCCGGGCGTTACAGGGGGAGGAGATCCGCGAGGAACAGATGCGCTACCGCCGCGGCGACGGCACGCTGATCACGCTCTCCGTTAATGCCGCGCCGATCCGGGCAGAAAACGGCGCGATCGTCCGGGGCGTGGTCACCTTCCATGATATCTCCCAGCTCAAGCGTGTTCAGGAAGCGCTCTCGCTGATGAACGAAACGCTGGAAGAGCGGGTAGAGCAGCGCGCGCGTGAGTTGCGCGCGCAGGAGCAGCGCTACCGCACTCTGTTTGACTCGATCGACGCAGGTTTCTGTATTGTCGAGGTGCTCTTTGACGACGAAGGGCAGGCGGTTGATTTCCTTTTCCTGGAGACGAACCCCGCGTTTAAGAGCCAGTCGGGACTGGAGAACGTGGAAGGCCGCCGGATGCGAGAGCTCACGCCAGAGCTGGAGCCTTACTGGTACGAGACGTACGGTCGCATTGCGCGCACTGGTCAGCCGGAGCGCTTCACAAACTACGCACACGAGCTGGCCAACCGTTGGTATGACGTCTACGCCTTTCGCGTCGGCAAACCGGAAGAACGGAGAGTGGCGATCCTCTTCAACGACGTGACGGCCCGGAAGGAGGCCGAGAAGCGCATTCACGAACTGGCGGCACAGCTGACGCTTGCCGAGCATGAAGAGCGGGGGCGCATTGCGCACATACTTCACGACGATCTACAACAGCAACTATACGCGTTGGAGATACAGATCGGCATTTTACGCAAACAGATCGCCAGCACCGTGGGGGGCGAGGAGCTACTGGCAGACATTATCGAGATGCAGGCGCTGGCGGCGACGGCGACAAAGGCGACGCGCCAATTGAGCGTCGACCTCAGCCCCTCCATTCTGGAAGGAGAAGGATTAACGCAGGCCATCGGCTGGCTGGCGACGCGGATGGAGGAGCAGTTCGACCTCGCCGTCGAGGTAAAGGCGGAGGGCTCGTTTCCTGTGCCTGAACGTGACCGGCGCGTGCTACTCTTTCGCACAGTGCGTGAGCTACTCTTTAATGCCGTCAAACATGCCGGCGTCCGGCGCGCCACGGTCCGCCTACAGCAGCAGGACGGCGCTTATCGAATAGAGGTGATAGACGAGGGGCCAGGCTTTGATACCGAGGCGATCATGGCAGCCGAGAGTGGGCACGATGGGCGCGGGCTGCTACACGCACGACAGCGGGTGCGCCTCATCGGCGGGCGGATGGAAGTGGAATCGGCACCCGGACGAGGGACGCGAGCCCTTATTGTCGTCCCCCCAGAAGAGACAGCTGCGGGCACACGGGTGCAGGATTAGCAGCTGGAAGCGTGGTGAGAGATGCACCCTCCAGCGTATCGGTCAACCTTCTTCCCCTAGCTCGCCGCTGGACCGGGACAGCGGCTTCGGCAGCTACTACGAGATGCTCCCTTCCACACGTCACCAGCACGAAGACCAGCAGCAGAAGCTACCGGACTGCGCGCGGGAACTCAACCATCTCTAGGTCGAGACCATTACCGCCAGCCAGAAGGCACTCGCCCTGACCCGCGCCTGGGAGAAAAGCGCAGGTACCGGTCGCTACAGCAGCCCGCTGGGGCAGGCAGTGGAGCACCCCAACGAGAAATGGCAGGAGCTGGCACCACTGGCGACCCCGGCTGGTGGGCGCGGAGGAGAACACGATACTCACTGGCACCTCCCACGGCTGCCGATCTCCATTTGTAGCCCGCAGCCGTCATCACAGAATGGTGTCGGAGCCAGAGGTCATGTGCGCCGACCGGCTCTTCTTTTTCCTCATCTGCGACGCCGAGGACGGTGCGATCGTTTGCCGCGGACGGGTGGTGAACGCCGCCGCCGAGTGATACTATTCGGGACGATGGACCAGGATCTTGAAACCGTCGCGCTGGTTACCCGGCCGACGAAGAGTACGCAATTTTATCTCTTCAACCTCTTCGGCGATTACATCCTGCCGCGAGGCGGCTGCATCTGGCTGAATGACCTGCTCTACCTGCTCGAACTGCTCGACGTGGGCGAGCGGGCGGCGCGTTCCACACTTTCACGCATGAAGCAGCGAGGGTGGTTCGTGACCCATCGCGAGGGGCGGGAGAGCCAGTACATCCTCACCGCAGCGGGGCGGGCAATTCTGGAAGAGGGGGAACGGCGTATCTTCGAGGCGCCACACCGCGGCTGGGACGGGCGCTGGCGGCTCGTCGTCTACTCCCTGCCCGAGGAGCTGCGCAGGGAGCGCAATGATCTGCGCAAGAAGCTGGCCTGGCTCGGCTTTGGAAATCTCGCGCCCGGCGCCTGGATCTCGCCCCACAATCGCGAGGACGAGGTGCTGGAAGTGGCTCGCGATCTCGACGTGCGCGATTACGTTACCCTCTTTCACGGTGGCGTAAGCCGGCCAGATGAGGAGATCGTGGCGGCCTGTTGGGATCTGGAGGCCCTCGACGCTGCCTATGAGGCCTTTGTGGCGCGTTACCAGCCGGCGTACAAGGCGCTCTATGCGGAGATGGAAGCGGAAGGCACGCTCTTGCTCGCGCCCGAAGCCTGCTTCCAGCGCCGCTTCTGGCTGACCTACGACTTCCAGTTCTTCCCGCGCAAGGACCCGAATCTTCCCCGCCGCCTGCTCCCGGCCGGGTGGAGCGGCACGGCAGCGCGCCAGCTCCTGCACGACTACCGCGCCCTGCTCAGCGCCGGGATGGGCGACTTTCTGGACGAGCGGGTGGGGCCATGCACTGACAGAGAGGACCGATGAACTTTAACCTGACCTCAGAACAACAGGAGATCCGGGCGCGGGCGCGGCGATTCGCGCAGGAAGAGGTAGCGCCGCTGGCGCGAGAGACAGACGAGAGCGGGGAGTTCCCGCTGCATCTGGTGCGGCGGATGGGCGAACTGGGTTTTCTGGCAGGGCCGGTGGCGGCGGAATACGGCGGATCAGAGATGGATTACCTGAGCTACACGCTCATCTCCGAGGAGCTGGGCCGCGCCGACAGCTCGGTGCGCGGCTTTCTCGCGGTCCACGGCAGCCTGGTGACGCTCTGCATCCGCGATTGGGGCACTGAGGCGCAGAAGGAGAACTATCTACCGCGACTGGCAACGGGAGAGTGGATCGGCTGCTATTGTCTAACGGAGCCCAACGCCGGCTCGGACGTCGCCAGCATGGAGACGACGGCGCGCGAGGAAGGAGACACGTACGTGATCAACGGCGAGAAGATCTGGATCACCAACGGCGGCATTGCCGACGTGGCCCTCGTCTTTGCCACCGTGGACCGCGACCTGCGCCACAAGGGGATCTGCGCCTTTGTCGTGCCTACGGACACACCCGGCTTCCACCGCGCGCCAATGCCGGGCAAAGAGCTGGGCCACCGCTCCTCCGACCACGCACACCTGACCTTCGAAGAGATGCGGGTGCCCAGGGAAAATGTGCTCGGCGCCCCCGGCGAGGGCTTCAAGGTGGCGATGAGCGCCCTCGACCATGGACGGCTGGGAGTGGCGGCGGGCGCCGTGGGCATCGCTCAGGCCTGCCTCGACGCCTCGCTGGATTTCGTACGCAGCCGCCGCCAATTTGGCCAGCGCATCGGCGACTTCCAGATGATCCAGGCGGCGATCGCCGACATGGTCGCCGACGTCGAAGCGGCACGGCTGCTCGTCTATCGGGCGGCGTGGATGAAGGAGCAAGGAGTTCCCACCACGCGCCAGACCTCCGTCGCCAAGCTGTTCGCCACGGAGATCGCCGCGCGCGCGGCGAACGAAGCGGTCCTGCTCCACGGCGGGCGCGGCTACAGCAACGAGTATCCGGTGGAGCGCCTCTACCGGGACATCAAGGGGTTGCAGATTTACGAGGGGAGCAGCCACATCCAGCGGATCGTCATCGCGCGGGATGTGATCGGGCGGGAGTGAGCCGCGTAGGCGCCTACCACTCGCTCAACTTCCAGACCTCCGGTTGCCAGTCGCCGCTTTCCTGGCCGATTTCGGCGTAGATCTGCACCGCCTGTTTGAGTTGCGCCATGGCGGGGTCCGCCTGTCCCTGGGCGTGGAGGAGATCGGCGAGGTTGTTGCGCAGCGCTGCCTCCCAGTGGCGATCGCCGTAGCGCAGGCACATCGCCAGCGCACGCTCCAGAAGCGCCTGCGCCTCCTGGGGATCGCCGGCGGCGGCGCGGGCGAGTGCCAGGTTGTTCAGAGCAGAGATGTGGACGCCCAGCAGGTCGTGGGTGCCGGCGATGGCTGCGCTGTGGCGAAAGTGCTCGGTGGCCGCCCCCAGATCATCGCGGCTACGGGCGAGCACGCCGAGCAGATTGTGGCTCTGGGCCTCGCTGCGCGGCGTCGCCAGCAACGACTGCGCCCGCTCCGCCAGCGCCACTGCCCACTCCGGACTGCCGGCGCGGTGGGCGACCATGCTCCAGTCGAGGTACAGGCGGGCCAGCGCGTCGGGCTCCGCCTCGTCCTGCCACCCCTGCTCTGCCTGGACAAAGTAGCGCTCGGCCCGTTCCCACTGCCCCAGGCGGTAGACAACCCGACCCATCTTGTGCGCCAGGCGGGGGAGATCGGCCGCCTCATCTTCGGCGGCAGCCCGCTCGTAATTCAGCAGCGCCGCCCGGTACTCGCCCAGGCGCGTGTGCAGGTCGCCGGCGGCCTCGCGAAGGGCCGCTCTCTCCGGGTGGCCCAGGGCCAGCGCCGCTTCATACTGGCGTAGCGCCTCACGGTGGGCAAAGAGAGAGCGTGCGTGGTCGCCGGCGCGGCGATAGTAGAGGACAGCCTCGGCGTCGTCGCCCCCGTGCTGGAAGTGGCGGGCAATTTGCCCCGCCAGCTCCCCTGGCTCGGCGTGGCGCGCGTCGACCAGCGCCTGGGCCACCCGCCGGTGCAGCAGCCGTCGCCGCACCAGGCTCGTCTCCTGGTAGGCCAGCTCGCGCAGCTTATGGTGGCGGAAGTCGTAGACGCCTTCGACGTCGGCCTCGGCAAGCAGGCCGCGGTTGAGCAGGCCCTCAAAGGCCAGCAGCGTCTCTTCTTCGCCGCGCCCGCCGGCGGCCAGCAAGAGGGGGAAGTCAAAGCCACGCCCGATGACGGCCGCCGCCTGCAGTAACTGCTGCTCCATCTCGCCCACGTGCGTCAGGCGGGCCAGCAGCAGATCGCGCGCCGTCGGCGGCAGCTCCCACGCCGGCGCCTCCTCCAGCCCGGCGCGCAGATAGGCGCTGACCAAAAAGGGTACACCCTCCGTCTCGCGGTACAGGCGGCGGGCCAGCGTGGGCGAATCGTGCCCCTCGGAGCGTAGCAAACGCGCCACCGCCTGCTCGTCCAGGCGCGAGAGCACAAGCCGCTCGCCATGACGCTCGCGCCGGCTGTGGGCCAGCAGCCGGTGCAGCGCGTGGTCGTGGGGCAGTTCGGCCTCGCGCCAGGAGACGACCAGCAGGTACGGACGGCCCTCCTGGCGGCGGACAAGGAAGCTGAGCAGCTCCAGAGAAGCGCTGTCCGCCCACTGTACGTCGTCCAACCAGAGCACGCCCGGCTCCGGCCCGGCAAGCAGCGCCTCGACGACTTCGCTGACCCCCGCCAGAAAACGTCCGGCCGCGCCCGGCCAGTCGAAGGGGGGCGGCGCAGATAACTCCGGCCGGATGCGCTCCAGCTCGGGGAGCAGGCGCGTCGTCTCTGTTAGCCACGGGGGCAGCACTGGCGCCAGTCGCGCGCCGACGTCCTCTGCCTGCAGCGCCTGGCGCAGAGCGGTGATAAAGGGCGCGTAGGCCAGCGTCGACTCTCCCTGGTAACACCGCGCCTGGAGGATATGCGCCTCGCGCAGATCGTCGAGGAAGTGCTGGATCAGGTAGCTCTTGCCGATCCCGGCCTCCCCGGTAACGCTCAGAAAGTGACCGTCGGGGCCGACGCTCTCGTAGAGGCGCCGCATGGTCATTAGTTCCGCCTCCCGGCCGACAAGGGGCAACGCCGATTGGGGGGGCGCTGCGGCCGGTAAGCCGGCAATGCCGAGCACCTCCGTCTGCCGGGGCGCGGTGGGAGCGGGCAGTTCACCCTGCTGGATCTGCTCGTAAAGCGCGGTCGTCTCTGCCAGCGGCGCCACGCCCAGCTCCTCGTCCAGTACGCGCACACACTCCCGGTACTGGCGCAGGGCCGCCGAGCGCTGCTCGTTCCAGGCGTATAGCTGCATCAACCGAGCGTGTACGCTTTCGCGCAGCGGGTCGAGCGCCAGCCAGCGGATCGCATACTCGATCGCACGCCCGTACTCTCCTTTCGCCTGGTAGCTGTCGACCAGCATCGCCAGCACCCGCGCCAGGCTCCGGCGCAGCAACTCGCCCTGCTCCATCTGCCAGTCGTCAAACTGCACGCTATCGCGCAGGGAAAAGCCGGTCAGGAAATCATCCCGATAGAGGGCGGCGGCCCGCTCCAGATGGCTTACGCAGGCCGGGCAGAGGGCGCTGTTGTCATGATCGTGGGCAGCCACCGCTTCCAGCGCACCGTTGAAGGCAAAGAGATCGCACCACACCTGGTCCAGCTCCAGTCCCAGCTGATCACGCGTGATGTAGAGCGGCGCGTCGCCGACGGCACTCTTGAGGCTGGAGAGCGTGCGGCGGAGCGCCGCACGCGCCCGCGAATCGTCGAGCTCGGGCCAGAGAAAGGTCGCGAGCGCGTCACGGCTCTGGGCTTCGCCGCCGACGGCGAGATACGCGGCGAGGGCCACCGCCTTGCGGGTGTCAACCTCCACGCTTTGCCCGCTGCGTTCCATCCGCGGCGTGCCGAGGAAGTAGAGCTTGAGAGCGGTCATCAAGCACATTGTAATCAACCTCATCCCGCGATGCGAGTTCTCAGGCGCTGCGTCGGCGCCTGTCGTAACGATTCCGAGACGGAGTGGTGATATGATGATAAAAAGGCGCTCGAGAGAGTAGACGGACGAAATCGAACTCTGGCGCCTGAACCGGGAGAAGATGAACTGATGCAAAGAGGCCGCCGCTTTCTGGCGCACTTTATTCTCCGGAGCGCCTTTCTGCTCGGCCTGGCAGCCTTCGTCCTCTTTTTGCTCAACCGGCCGACGCCGGTGCCGCCTTATGAGGCTCTGCCGGGGGTCCACGCACGGAATTTGCGTACCTGGTGAACGTGCTAGTGCTCCTCGTGAGCGCCTTTCTTACCGCCGCAATCGGCTTTGTGGTTATCGGCCGCAAAAGGGGCGCGACAGTGGGCGCCCTGCTGCTGGGAATGGGGCTGGCGTCCAGTCTCTCTACGTTCCTCGGCGAATACAGCATCTTCGGTTACTACACAAATCCCGGCGACCGTCTCGCTCTGGCTGCGGTAGGAATATGAGGCGGGTGAATGATCGCCAAGGGGATTTTTCGTAACGATCAGCAAACGGTAGGCGCGTATACTGGGAGTTAAGATGTCAGTCTTGCAGAGCCTCCGGCGTCGCTTCAGGCGACGAACTGAAGATGCAACCGCTGCCGCAGCAGCTGGCGTGGGGCCGACGCGCGTGGTCGACATCGACCTCGACCTGGCCCCGAACGATCCGCTCGTTCCGTATCTGCTCCAGGCGGGGCGGCCGGTCGAGCTGGCCTCGTTAGAGCTGGAGTCGCCCGCCCTTCAGCAACTGCGGGAGGCGGGGATTGTGATGACGGTGCCGCTCATCAGTCAGCGAGAGTTGGTCGGCCTGATCAATCTCGGCCGGCGGATGAGCGAGCAGGACTACTCCAGCGACGACCGCCGGCTGCTGCGCGACCTGGCGTCGCAGGCGGCGCCGGCGTTACGCGTGGCACAGCTGGTAGTCGAACAGCAGCAAGAGGCAGCGGAGCGCGAACGTATCGCCCAGGAGCTACGCGTGGCGCGTATCATTCAGCAGACGATGCTGCCGGAGGAGGTGCCGCATCTGGAAGGGTGG
Source organism: Promineifilaceae bacterium (SeqCode) (assembly GCA_033722535.1). Taxonomy (GTDB): domain Bacteria; phylum Chloroflexota; class Anaerolineae; order Promineifilales; family Promineifilaceae; genus JAAYYY01. The sequence goes on along the minus strand of JAWVYW010000070.1, from coordinate 3,215 downwards.
CACGTCGCGGCTTACTATCGCCCGGCGCGCGAGGTCGGCGGCGACTTCTATGACTTCATTCACTTCCCCGACGGGCGCGTCGGCTTTATTGTCGCCGACGTCACTGACAAAGGAGTGCCGGCGGCGATGGTCATGGCAACCACCCGCAGCATCCTGCGCGCGGCGGCCGAACGGCTGGAAGATCCCGGCGCCGTATTGGAACGAACCAATGAGGTCCTACACAGCGAGATTCCCCCGCGCATGTTTGTGACCTGCTTCTACGCCCTGCTCGATCCGGCGACCGGTTACCTGCGCTATGCGAATGCCGGACACGACGTGCCGTATCGCTACACTCAGGAAGGTGTTGTCGAGCTACGGGCGCGGGGCATGCCGCTGGGGTTGATGCCCGGAATGGCCTACGAAGAGAAAGAAAGTACATTGCAACCGGGAGAGTACGTCCTCCTTTACAGCGATGGGCTCGTCGAGGCGCACAATGCTCAGGGAGAGATGTTCGGCTTCCCCCGCCTGCAGCGGCTGCTGGCGCCGCACGACGATGGATCGTCGCTGACCGACTACCTGCTCGACCGTCTCGCCGCCTTTACAGGCGCCGGGTGGGAGCAGGAGGACGACGTGACGCTGGTGACGCTACAGCGGACGCCCGGGGAACGAGCGTGGCGAATCGCCAGCGCGCCGGGCAATGAACACGAAGCGGTGGCACGGGTGATGGCGCAGTTGGAGGAAGCGGGGGTGGCGCTGCCGTCCCGGCGGCTGGAGCGGCTGAAGACGGCGGTCGCCGAGGCCACGATGAACGCCATGGAACACGGTAACGACTTCGACCCGGGGCGGCCGGTACGGGTCGCCGTCGAGATCGGAAGCAATGTCGTGACCGTGCGTATTAGCGACGAGGGGAGCGGCCCCCCACCGGGCGAGGCAGAACCGCCCGACGTAGAGGCAAAAGTCGCCGGAGAGCAGTCGCCTCGCGGCTGGGGCCTGTTCCTGATCCAGAACATGGTAGACGAGATAAACGTCATCCGCACGGAAAACAGCCATACCGTCGAGCTTGTCGTTTATCTGAACGGGGAACGAGGAGAGAGCAATGGTGCTGGTTGAAGCGTTTACGGCTACTGTGCGCCGGGTTGGTCCGGCGGCATTGATTGAACTGGCGGGCCTGATAGATGGTCGGGCCGAGGCGGAGCTTGAGCAATCCTTCCACGACGCCGTCCGCCTCTCGCCGGAGGAGGTGACGCTGGACTTCGGCGGCGTGAATTATATCAACAGTACGGGTATTGCCCTCATAGTGGGGCTGCTGGCGAAGGCCCGTGCCTCGGCCCTGCCGCTGGCAGCTGTCGGGCTCAGCGACCACTATCGTGAGATATTTGAAATCACGCGGCTATCCGATTTCATCGAGATCCGCCAGGAGGATTCGCATGAGTGAGTCAACGTCTAACCGCAAGCCCCCCCGGAATCGGGACAGCTGGGCAAAACAGATCGACCGCCTCAGCGTCGGCGAACTGCCGGCAGAGGCGATTAATCTCAACGTGCATGGCCGCCGTCCGACGAGCCCCCTGCAGGGCTTTGGTCAGCTCTGGCAGAAGACGTATATCATGCGCCTTGAAGGCATCCCCGAAGGCGCGGATGTCACCCCGGCGAAGGTGATCGCCGAGTGGAAGGCGAACTTCGCAAGCTTCTGGCCAGAAGGGAACAACTTCTACGGCGCGCTGCAGGGCATCCGGCCGGGGGAAGTCGCCGTCCTAAACCTCTCGGTACCGGGGGGAGGCCGCCTCTCAACCGGCGTGCACGTCATCTATGCCGACGACGAATCCTTTTCATTCATGACGCCGGAAGGGCACATGTTTGCCGGGATGATCACCTTCAGCGCTGCGGAAGATGGCGAGGGCGGCCCTGTCGTGCAGATCCAGGCGCTGATCCGCGCCAGTGACCCCATCTACGAGGCCACCTTCCGCCTGGGCTTTGGCCACAAGGCGGAGGACGAGTTCTGGTTCGCCACGCTGCGCAACCTCGCCGCCCATTTCGGCGGCAGCGGCGCGCCCGCCCTGCGCCAGGTCTGCGTCGACCGGCGCGTACAGTGGAAGGAAGCAAAGAACGTGTGGCAGAACGCGGCAGTGCGAACGGCGCTGTATCTACCGGTGATCTTTGTGCGCCGGCTATTGCGGCGTGACTAATAGACAAATCCCTTAAACATAAGCCGATTTCGAAGTACAGCCGGAGAAAAACAGATGGAGATTGCCCAGACAGCGCCCGAGAACGTCATCCTGGCTGAGGACGGGGCCAGCCTGTACCTGTAAGCGACGACGACAGCAGTATGGGTGCCGCCCGGACAGACGCCCATCGTGCGCGTGCATCTTTATCGGGAGAAGGTCAGCTTCTATGACACCCTCAGCTTGCATTAAGGGCAAGAGGTCATCACCTGAGAGCCTACGATGAATGGAGAAGCCACCGCTCGGCACTTACAGAAAGTGTTGGGCGCCTACCCGGATGTCACTGTATTGCTCCTCCTAGAGAGAGCCAGTTGGCACGGGGAGCCAGCAGTGCGAGCCATCCTGGAAGCTGACCCACGGCTGGAGTTTCTGCGCTTTCCGACGGCCGCTCCCGACCTGAATCCACAGGAGATGGTGTGGAAGGCGACGCGGGCGGCTGTCCGCCACAGTCATGATCAACGGCAGTTGCCCTCACTGGCAGACCGCTTTGAACAGCATTTCGCCACGACCACGTTCTGTTACTCGATGTTGGAAAAGTGCGATCATGACCGCTTGTGCGCCATTTTCAACTGATTTCTCTATAAGGGACAGATAAGCCTGTCGGATTGAGATGGTCTTTAGCCCCAGAACTTGGCTGGGGTCATTTGATTGCCGTCATCTACTTCGCCGTGGCCATTCTGTTAAGGCGACGTTCAAGAGTGTCAGAGGTTGACGGAGGCAGTCTAGAAGATGTCGGAGAGAAAAGCGTCCGACTGGAAATGTAAACTGGAACCGTTAGGCGAGGATGGCTCTGGATGCTTAGAGCTATCGCTTCACAGTTAGTGACTTTGAATGCCGTGCGCTCTACGACGGCAACTTTAATTATCCGCTCGATAAGCTTGAGAGGGGGCGGTAACCCGCCCCCACACAAACATATAGAGCGGCTAAATAAAATTGGCGGCGGAGAGCGCACGGCAATCAAAGTCACTAACTGTGAAGCGATAGCTCTAATCATCCAGAGCCCTCCACGCCAAACCG
>JAWVYW010000069.1:0-18127 GCA_033722535.1 Promineifilaceae bacterium (SeqCode) | reverse complement strand
GGCGCAGCAGAGTAAGAGCCAGACGCAGCTGCTGGCGGACAAGGCCGCCGGCTGGCTATTCTACATTGCGTTGGGGGTGGCGGCACTGACCGCCCTCGTCTGGACCATCGCCGTCGGCTTCGACGTGGCGGTCATCGCTCGCGTAGCGACGGTGCTGGTCATCGCCTGCCCGCACGCGCTGGGGCTGGCGGTGCCGCTGGTGGTGGCAATCACCACCGCGCTGGGCGCCAAAAACGGCGTCCTCGTGCGCGACCGCTTGGCGCTGGAGGGGGCGCGTAAGGTGGACACGATCATCTTCGATAAGACCGGCACCCTCACCCGTGGGGAATTCGGCGTCGTCGGCATTCAGACCGCCGCTGGGGCTTACGCCGAAGACGAGGCGCTGGCGCTGACGGCAGCCATCGAGGGCGATTCTGAGCACACCATCGCCCGCGGCATCCGTCTTGCGGCGGAGGAGCGGAACCTTGAAATTCCCGCCGAGCGCGTGCGCGACTTCGAGGCCATCAAAGGGCGCGGTGTCCGCGCGCGCCTGGACGGCGCCGCCGCTGAGGGGAAGGAGATGTACATCGGCGGGCCGCGCATGTTGGAGATGCTGGGCATCGACCTGCCGCCGGAGATCGCCCGCTTCGAAGCGGCAGCGGGCGAGAAGGGGCAGAGCGTGGTGAACCTGATTGAGGGGAGCAGCGACGGCGCGGCGCGCGTGGTCGCCGCCTTCGCCCTCGCGGACGTCATCCGCCCTGAGAGCTACGAAGCGATCGATCGCCTGCACGAGATGAATGTCGAGGTGGCGATGCTGACCGGCGACGCCGAGGAGGTCGCGGCTGCCGTCGCGGCGGAGCTGGGCATCGATACCTATTTCGCCGAGGTGCTGCCGGAGCACAAGGATCAGAAGGTAGCCGAGCTGCAGCGGCAGGGGCGCACCGTGGCCATGGTCGGCGACGGCGTCAACGACGCTCCAGCGCTGACGCGCGCCGACGTGGGCATCGCCATCGGCAGCGGCACCGACGTCGCCGTCGAGTCTGCGGGCATCATCCTCGTCAAGAGCAACCCCCTCGACGTGGTCAACATCGTCGAGCTGAGCCGCGCCAGCTATCGGAAGATGATCGAAAATCTCATCTGGGCCACCGGCTACAACGTGGTCGCCCTGCCGTTGGCGGCGGGCGTGCTCGCGCCGTGGAACATCGTCCTCTCCCCCGCCGTCGGCGCCCTCTTCATGAGCCTGAGCACCGTCATCGTCGCCATCAACGCCCAACTGATGCGGCGGCAGGTCTCCTTCGCGCGCTGAGGCAGGGCTGCCTCCGCTCTCAGCCGAGCGGGAGCAGAGGGACGTCGCGCCTCTCGGGCCGGCTCCCTGACCGTCCGCGAGACCGGGCAACGCCGTGAGGCTCCGGCCCGCGAACGGGCCTTTTCAGATCAATCTCGCCTTTTCCGCAACAAAATCCGCTCCTGATTCGTCTCAACGATACGCGGCCACGTAAATGTGTGAGATACAGTGCATAGACGAAAACGGAGAAACTACAGACCGCGGCGGAGACGATATCTCCCTCAGGTGGTAGCGTTGGGCCGACAATGATGACGTGGGTGGAGAGGCCTCACTCTTACCGCATAGACCGCCGCATAGTCCTCTATGTGGGCAGTGACGAGAGTCTGTTGACGCTTTTGCAGGGGGTGCTGAGCGCGCCGATTGCCGGCGACTAATAGAAGAAGCACTTGTGCCTGGCATAGATCGGGGAAGCTGGATCCTCAGATCCTCCGGCTGAAATACAGGGGAGTTGGCACAGCCGCAGGAACTTGTTTTGTGGTAACATAGCGGTAGAGACTGCCAGTAACGGAATAATCCGTGGAGGGTGAACATGTCTGTTGTCTTATTTGTGCGTGCAAAGTCAGACCTTGACGAAAAAGAGCTTGAGGGCCGCTTACTCGAACGTCGACCGCGGTTTCGTGAGGTGCCCGGCTTGGTACAAAAAATTTATGGTAGAGAAGAGGCCACGGGTGCTGTGTGCGGTATATATTTCTTCGAGACACGAGCCGCGCTCGCTGCATTTCGTGAAACTGAACTGGCACAAACAATCGCCAGCGCTTACGAAGTGACGGAGATTCGCCTTGAGGTCTATGACGTCCTCTATCCTTTACACCCAGAACGGGGCCCGTTCGCGCAAAGGTCTGGTACCGAGGCTGTGTCATCCTAACTGCAGCCGCCCCTACAATTTGTGCCACTTCCGAAACGTTTCGCTATAAGCATCCTGCGCAGCTTTTTGCACCGTGGGGGCTGCCGGCAGATGCCGGCAGCCCCTGCTTGCAAAGTTAGGCGCTCGGCCTCCCGCTCGTGCGCTCGTTTTGCGCTGCTCAGCCGGCGCTACGGCGCCGGCTCCACCACAACCTCCCCCACCATCCCCGCCTCGAAATGGCCGGGAATGTAGCAACCCATCTCAAACGTACCCGTACGCTCCGGGGTCAGGCCGGCGACGACCGTCTCCCCCGCTTCCGCATGGACGTGGAAGTTGAGCTCCGGGATATCAATCTCATGCGGGATAATCCCCTCGTTGACGAGGACGATATTCACGGCTTCCCCTTCCTGCAGGCGAATCGTCGCCGGCTCGAAGGCAAACTCAGTCGCGACGACGCGAATCTCGCGGGCATCCTCCAGCGGCGCGTTCGTGTGCTCCACGTCGCCCCCGCCGCCGTGGTGCGCGGCGTGGCGAGTGGCGGCTATCCCGGCGTGCGGGGGGTGATGCGCCGCGTGACGGCTGGGGTGCATATGTGCGTGCGCGGCGTGATGCTCGGCGTGCATCGGTGCATGGTTGGCGCCGTCGCCTAGCACCGCATCCGCCGCGCAGGCGACGGAAAGGAGTGCAACCAGCGCCAGCAGAAGCAGCGCTCCATACAATTTCGACTTCATGTGACTCCTCCGGCTAATGATCTTGTCAGCAACGCTCAAAGATAACAGCCGGAAGGGCGCGGGGGTAGTGTCATCTGTCACCCTTTACGGCGACAGTGGTCGCATGGATTCCACCTCTTAAGGTCCGGGGTGGTGCGGGAGCCGTGGTACGCTGCCGGCCACGCCAACGCGCGGCGCCGTGCTGGCTAGGTCGAAGCAGTGCAGGGGTCAGTTCAGACGGTGGGAGCCGCTGAACAGTTTGGCGATTTCGTCCTGGGCCGAGGTGCGGACGGAGACCCACAGCGTCTCGCCAGGGGCATCCTCCGACCAGAAGTAGATCCACTCCGCGCTGCGCGGGGGCAGGTTGACGCAGCCATGGCTGCGCACCTTGCCGAAGTCGTCGTGCCAGTAGGCGCCGTGGAGGGCAATCTCGTCGTCGAAGAAGAGGGTGTGGGGCACGTCCTGGAGATAGTAATAATCATCCCCGACCTCGCCCCCCCACATATCCCACTCCATGTGGCGCGCGTAGACGGTGAACAGGCCCTCGTTTGTTTCAAAGCGGGGCAGACCGGTGGAGGCGAGCGTGGCATAGACCATGCGGTCGCCTTCATAGGCGGCGACCGTCTGCTGGAACAGGTCCACCTCCACCCAAAAGTCGGACGGCCCTACGTCGTCCGGCCGGGGACTGGCGTCGACCAGCGCCAGGTACGTCTGGGCGATCCAGCGACCGCCGCCGATGTCGTACCAGATCACGCCCTCCTCACCTTCGGCAGCGTCATGGATCTGGACAAAGGTGTAGCGGTCCAGCCGCGGCGTGTCTTCCGGCGGCTCGACATCCGGCGCGGGGAAGGGCCTCACCCGCGCCAAGAGCCAGCCGAAAGGTCGGTCCGGCTCGACATTCACGGCCTTGCCGGGAAAGCGGCTGTCCAGGTAGGGATGCATATCGCCGTGGCGGGCCCACTTCTCCTCGCCCACGCGGTACCAGGTGACGCCGGCTGTGTCTGTCCTCACCTCTTTCAGTGTGTAGTAGAGAATGCCTTCGCTGGCCTGCTCGACGACGTTGCCGTTGGGCGCGTCGTAGAAATGGGCGTAATCTTCCATCCAGGCATAGCTGCGGTAGTAGTAGAGGCTGTCGGGCTGGTAGGGGGGCTCGGTGAAGGGCACAGGAATGGGGCGCGCGTCACAGATGTAGAGGCCGTTCTGCTCGTTGCAGACGGCGGCGCTCGCCATGCGCGGCGCAAACAGCAGGACAAGCAGACCTGCCAGGAGCAGCAAAAACATATACAGCGTGGGTCGAATGGTGCGCTTCGTATCGATCATCTTTCCCTAGTGAGTTCCGGTAAGGCGCCGGTGTATCCGGGATGGGGTCAACTTTAGCCCAGCATACCGGATTCTGTCAACAGGTCGCCCGGCGGGGGGCGCCGGCAATCAGATGCACGAGGCACTGCTGCCGCGATTACCAGGGCCTTCCCAGGCTCATCACTAATTCGCGTATTCGAGCGTTTTCTGGCCCACGAGTCTTGTGAGACAATCAGCGCCGCAGAGAAGCAGTGACCGAACGCTGATGCTGGTGGCCGCCATTTTGGCCGCAATAGCTTATTTTTTTGTTGACTCACCTAGCGGGCAGGCGACCGTCGAAGGGTCGGCCCCAGGCAACGCGGGTGGTGAAAGGAAACCGAACCACACCATCGTGGGCAAAGTTATGAAAGAGGGCGCGCAGTTCGGCCAGGAACGACTCGTAAGCAGGGCTATCGGGCAGAGGGGCGTAAGAGTGGCTGAGGGCGCCGCCGTGAAAGGTTTCCCAGTCATAGTGATAGATATTGGGCAATGTAGCCTTCCGGTAACCGCCCGCACCAAAAAGTGTGTCTAAGCGTTGGGGAACAGAGACCGGCGTAGCCATGCTCGCGCCCTGTTCGACATCGTAGCGCTGCATCAGCGCATCGTAGGCGGCCAGCAGCGGATCGTCCTCGCCGCGCCAGGTATTGTAAACAGCTACCACCGCGCCCCTGGGCCGGAGGATGCGCTCAAATTCCTCTCGCGTGCCTTCCGGTTCGAACCAGTGCAGAGCCTGGGCCGCCGTGATGTGATCCACACTGCCTGGCGGCAGGCCGGTGGCGGCGGCGCTGCCGGCGACCGGGTAAAAACGGGCGTAGGCGGCCAGATCCTCGGCGGCGGCCGCCCGCATCTCGTCGTTCGGCTCCACGCCGTAAACCGTACAGCCGTAATCGAGCAGCAGGCGGCTGAAGATGCCGGTGCCGGCGCCGACGTCGGCAATGGTGGCCTGCGGCGTGAGGCCAATTGCGGTTTCCAGCAGGGACAGCACCGCCTGGGGATAAGCCGGCCGGTAGCGGCGATAATTTTCCACACGCCGCCCGAAACGGTGGTGGGGATGCCGTTCGTCCTGGTTCACCCTATCTCCCATAAGACGCAAAATAACATGGCCCTGTTATCCGCCAATCCGGTACTCTGACCGTTCGTTGGGAACTGGAATATGATCCACCTTGAACCTCTTTTGGTTAGTGCCGGCTTGGACAGCGCAATCATACCAAATGCGGTGTAATTTTGGATGAGGTTGAAAACGTCCTGCCGCGATTACTACTGCGGTTGACACAGGCAAGTCCACTACGCTATGATGCTGATAATCCGCTTGATTGCCCAATCAAGTCCAGCACTGTTCCCGTTCACCTCAGCCAACTGACGAGAAATTAAATAGCGGGGTTTCGATTCCCGAGGAGAAACTCATGGATGGTCTGCAGAAAGAGACGCGGCACATGCTGGAACTCGCGCTGATTGTCGCTATGGCGATTTTGGTCAGCCTGGTTGCCCTTCCCCCAGCCACCACGCCGGTGTCTTACAAATTCCAGGTGTGGGCCGGTGATGACGATCCCGATACCTTCCGTATCAAGATTTGGGACGAATATGATGGGGGCACCGAATTCCTATTCTATGACAACGGATTCGACGGTTCGGGTTACGAGAGTGGCCAACCCATCAGTGGAGGCAGTATCGTTATCCATTCCAAGTGAGACAGAGTTGACTTTTAAAGCCGCACATCCGTGGATGCCGCTGTCAATGTGGCGCTCGCCAATGGATAGCGACGCAATCGACGGCTGTCCGGTCGGCAGATCTCCTGCTTAGTCGTCCAACGGCCCCGGCCCCGGGTCACGCGCCGTCACGTCCCGTTGTAGGCGGCGGATCTCCTCGGGCCACGTGCTCTTGATGTAGGCGATGACGGCCTCCACCTCGCGCTCGCTGAGAACGCCCTGGTAGGCAGGCATATTGCTCGTTCCCAGCGCGCCCAGCCGCTCGCCGCCGAGCAGGATCGCCTCGCGCAGCACGCGGTCGCTATGGTGCCAGGTGTGGCCCGTGCCGTCGTGGGGGGGCGCGCGGAAGGAGCCGTCGGGGTTGGGCAGCTTCCAATCCTCCTGCCCCTCCAGCTCCGCGCCGTGACAGGCGGCGCAGTACGTCTGGTAAACGTCCTCCCCCAGCGTTACCAGTTGCGGGTCGAGCGTGGGCAGCGCCTGCGGGCCCGCTTCCGCCGCGGGCGTGCCCGCCAGCTCGCCGATAGAGGGAATGTCGCTCAGCGCGCTTTCTGTTGGGGTGGGGGCGGGTGCGTCGGTGGCGTCGCCGCCGGGCGCACACGCCGTCAGTGTAGCAAGCGCGAGCAGGATAGCGATCAGATAAACGGATCGTGCTGGTTCCATGGGGGAAGGATAGGGGACGGGTGCTGGGAGTGCCAATGCCCGGAAGCGCACGTTACGTATGTAGGCAACTATCATTCCTCTCGCGGCTGACAGGGGCTGAACGTAATTCTCCGAAGGGTGCAACTACAAAGCGCCTACCCTACCAGCACCAACAACATCACCGTCTCCTCCTCCGCCAGAATGCTGTGCGGCAGGTGGGGGGGCATGTAGACGAAGGTGCCGGGGGCGCCTTCCTGCGCGTCGTCGCCCAGCGTCAGGCGGGCGCGCCCGCGGAGGAAGTAGAGCAGCGCCGGCTTCGTCGCCGTGTGCTCCGTCAGCTCCTGCCCCGCCGCAAAGCCGAAGAGGGTGGTATTCACCTCGCCTGGCTCCTTGCAGATGGTGCGGCTGATGATCGCATCTTCAGGAATCTCGCCGATGAGGGCGGGCAGGTCGGCGATGTGCTTGTACTCCATCTTGTCTCTCCCATTCTTTGTCGTTGACTCTCAGCTATTATAGCCGGGATCGGCTGCCGGGGCGTGCGACTGCAGCGAAGCAATTCGTGGCGCCCGCTGCCCTTTGTGGTACAGTTTGACTCAGCTAAGCTAAATCGTGCCGGGATTTCGATCCCCCGGGTAGGAGCCCTGAATGAACCGCATAATCGCTCTGCTTGCCTTCCTGGTGGTCTCGCTGACCCTGTTTGCCGGCGCCCGCGCGCGCCCCAGCACTGCCTCCAGCGCCTCCCTGCCGGTGGTCCAGACGGCGCCTTCAGAAGGCTACCGCTCCGTCGCGGAAGTCGGCGGGCGTATTCATGATATCGCGCAGCGGGGCGACGCGCTGCTCGTCGCCTCCGGCCGCAGCCTCGTCGCCGTCGACATCTCCAACCCTAACCGGATGCACGTCGTGGGCGAGCCGCTGCGCTTTGAGGAGGAGGTAACTGCCGTCGCCGCCTACGGCGACCACGTCTACGCTGCACTGGGATACCTTGGGGTGGCCATTGTCGCGCCCACGGCAGATGGGCGGTGGCGCCAGGTCGCAAGGCTCGACGAGGTGCAAGCTGCCGACCTGCTGGTCGACGGTGACCGTCTCTACACCGCCTATGGCGGCGAATTCGCCGTCTACGCGCTGACAGCGCCGGAAAACCCGCAGAAGGTGGCAGTTTTTTCCGCCTCCTGGAGCCACCTCGCCGTCGCCGGCGGCTACTTCTTTGGCCTCGACGGCGCGGACTTTGTGATCCACGTCCTCGACGGCAACAGCCCGCGTGAAGTGGGCCGCCTCACGGTTGGTACTGTGCGCGCCTTCGACGTTGCGGAGCGCTTTGCCTACGTGGCGACAGAGGCGAACGAGCTGAAGGTGCTAGAGATCGCGGGCGCGACCGCACCTCAGCTGCGCTCCACACTACGCCTGCCCTCCCACGCGCGGGCGCTGGTCGCCCTCGGCGACCACGTCTATCTCACGATCTATGCCGCCATCTATAGCGTTGACGTCGCCGATCCCGCACACCCCCGCTTCGGCGGCTACTCTAAGGGATACTACCTCTACGACCTCTTCCGCGCCGGCGGCTATCTGCTGGGCGTCGACCGCAGCCGCGGCTATCTGCACCTCTTTGACATCAGAACCGACGCCGCCTTTCCTATCGAGCGGAGCGTACTGGCGCAGCCGGCGACCATCGCAGACGCTGCCGCCCGCGGAACTCACCTTTACCTGGCGTTGGGGAGCGGGGATATGCAGATCGTCGATACTTTCGATCCCGCGCAACCGCGCCTTCTCGGCGACTATCGCTCGCCCCCTCTTGCGCCCACGACAGCCGGCGTCTACGTCTGGAGCGGCTACGCGCAGGGGATCGCCGTGGAGGGCAACTACGCCTACCTGGCGAACGGGAGTGGAGGGCTGCACATCGTCGACGTCAGCCGGCCTGAGGCGCCGGCGCTCCGCGCCGTCTACTATCGCTGGAAGCCGGAGGCGCTCTACCCCCGCGACGTGGCGGTGCGCACCGGTTACGCTTACGTGGCCCACGACGGCGGCATGGTCGTCCTCGACGTCGCCAATCCGGCGGCCCCTGTGGAGGTCGCCTCCCGGGGGACGACGATCTCCGGAAACCTGTCGCAGATCGTCCGCCTCGGCGACCATATTGCGCTGAGCGGCCGCTCCGGGCTGGACCTCTACGCGCTGTCTGACCCCCGGCAGCCGGCGCTGGTCGACGAACTTAGGATCAATCTGCAGACCGTCTCCGCCAGCTATCCCTTCCTCTACCTCGGAACGTCCGAGGGCGTGCAGATCTGGCGCCTCGCCGAGGGCGGCACCTTGCAGCAGGTGGGCCACTACGACGGCGTGGACGTGGAGAGTGTTCTCCGCCACGGCGACTGGCTTTACCTGACCGGCTCTTGGTGGGACGATGAGCTGACGGTGCTCGACATCTCGGAGCCGTCCCGGCCGCGGCTTGTGACCACTACTTCCGGCGCGCCGGGCGCGCTGATCCGGATAGACGACGAGTACGTCTACCAGGGGGGCGAAGCGCTCGCCGTTCTGGCGCGCCGGGCGGCGATTAGCGGCATGGTCGACGGTGGAGGCACCGTCGCCGTGCCCGAAGCGGGCATCACCTATCACTTCCCACCTGAAGCGTTCTACAGCCCCACAGAGATCCGCCACCTCGCTGACGCCCCGGCGCGCTTCCCCTTGCCCGCGGGTATGGCACCTATCGGGGAGGCGTTCGAGGTACAGGCGCGCACGCAGGGCTGGCCCACCGTCCCCAACGCGGCCTACACGATCACCGTGGAGCTGCCCACCGGCTTGGCGCCGGCCAGCGCGGCCAGCCTCACCCTCTTCCATCTGCAGAATGGGGAGTGGACGGCTGCAGCGGCGGCCCGTACGGGCGGGGAGCAGACGGCGACGGCGACGACCGACCGCATGGGCGCGTTCACCCTCGGCGCGCCCGTCGCCCAGCGCGCCCTGCTGCCGACCGTCTTACAGCAGACCGTCGTGCCGGCGGTCGATCTGGCGGTGAGCGCGATCGAGGTGACGCAGGGGATGCAGCGGGTGGACAACAGCCTGCCGCTGGTCTCCGGCCGGCCGACGACGGCGCGCGTCTACGCCCGCGCCGGCGGGGCGACGCTGGACGACGTCACCCTGACTTTGCACGGCAGCCGGAGCGGCCAGCCGCTACCAGGCTCGCCGCTGAGGCTGGGGCCACGCGCCGCCTTCCCAACGGTGGAGCGCCATACAAACCGCACCAGCTTCGACGTGCGCCTCCCGGCGGGGTGGGTAGAGGGCAACGTACGGCTGACGGCGGAACTCGTCTCGCACGCCCCGCACCACGACCAGAACCGGCAGAACAACCGCCACTCCACGTCCGTCTCCTTCTCGGCGCTGCCGCCGCTACGCGTGGTCGTCGTCCCCGTCCACTACACCTTCACCCCGACCGGCGTCAACTGCCCTGCGCCAGCGCAGGTCGACCTCTACAGCGACACGCTGCTGCGCATGTTTCCTGTGGACGACGTCGCCGTCACCTTCCGGACGCCGATCCACTTTACCGGTGATCTGCGGGAGGAGTCCGGAGAGCTGTTGCAGCAGGTCGCGGCGATTAAGGCAGCCGACAATACCCCGGAAGCCGTCGTCTACTACGGCGTCTTCAGCATCAAGAGCGGGGATGGCCAGCGTTGTTACGCCGGGCCGGCCGGAATGGGTTACCTCGGCCGGCGCGCATCCATCGGCGTGCAATTTGCCATTGGCGACAACCCGCTGACGCGCCGCGACGGCAGCGGAGGGCTGGCGGCCCATGAGATCGGTCACAATTTTGGCCTGGGCCACGCGCCGTGCCCCGGCACCAACCCCTCGCACATCGACCCCGACTATCCGTACCTGGACGGCTCGATCGGGGAAGTGGGGTACGACGTCCTGCGCCGGCAGGTCTTGAGCTCGGGCTTTCCTAACTACGTCCGGGACAGGATGACGTACTGCGCCTTTAACGGCGGCTGGTTTTCTGATTACCACTACCACAAGTTGTTTGCCGACCAAGCGGCGAACGGCTACGTGGCGCAGCAGGCGCCTGCGCCGGCGCTGCTCGTGCGTGCTACAGTCGGCGATGAGGAGAGCGTCCTCCACCCGACCTACGTACTGCCGCTGAGCGCGAGGCCAGCACGCGCTGCCGGCGCCTACCAGGTGGAGCTCCTCGACGGTGCAGGGCGCCGGCTGGCGCTGCACGCCGTCGATGTTGTGCAAGAGGCGCACGGCGGCGGCGCGGCGATCTTCGCCTCCCTCCCTCTGCCGGAGGAGGCGCTGGGGGAGGTGCGGCTCCTGCACGAGGGGCAGGTCGTCGACAGCCGCCGCCTCTCCCGCCCGCCGGCCGCAGAGCCGGCGCTCACGCCGACGCTCACCCCCACCACCGGCGGCGCACTGCTGCGCTGGCAGCCCAGCGATAGTCCGGCCCTCGTCCGCTACACCGTCGACGACGGCGCCAGCTGGACGACGCTGGCGCTCGACATCGCCGGCGGCGAGCTGGCCCTCGACCGCTCGCAGCTGCCGGAAGGTCCTGCCCGCTTCGAAATCCGCCCCGCCGACGTCGACGGCCCGCTGGCGTGGGAGCTTGCAGTGGAGGCTTCAGCGCCGTGAGGCCGGAGGATACGCGCAACGCGCACATAGGAGCATCTTCATGATCAGACTGTCCGCCCTGCTTACCGTTCTCTTCTCCGCCCTTACCCTCTTCGCCGGCGCGCGTGCCCGCCCGCTTGCCGCCTCCATCGCCTCTACCCCGGTGGAAACCGCCCCGACCGAGCACTTTCGCCTCGCCGGCCGGCTGGATGGCGATCTGCGCGCTGTGGCCGGGGCGGGGGAGATGCTCGTCGTCGCCGCCGGCGATAGCCTGCTCGCCGTCGACACGAGCAACCCCAACCGCATCCACGCCGCCGGCGAGCCGCTGCCGCTCGGCGGGCAGCTGTACGACGTCGCCGTGTACGGGGAGACGGTCTACGCGGCCCGGCTGTACGACGGCGTGGCCATCGCCAGCCTCGGCGCGGGCGGCACGCTGGAGGCGGTCGGCGCGCTGGATGGGCTCTACGCGCGCGAGCTGATCGTCGACGGGGACCGCCTGTACGTCCGCTACACCGACACCGTCGTCATGTTCAACCTGGCTTCGGCCACCCTGCCGGTGGAGGAGGCGCGCTTTACCATTCCCTGGGACGCTCCGCTCGCCGTCGCCGGTGGTTACGCCTACGTGGTCGACGGCGAGGAGCTGGTGATCGTCGCCACCGCCGCTGCGGAGGGGCCGCGCGAGGTGAGCCGGATCGAGGTCGGCGCGGTGGAGGCGTTCGACGTCGTCGGCGACCTTGCCTATCTGGCGACCAACGCCGAGGCGCTGCAGGTGGTCGACGCATCCGATCCGGCGGCGCCCACGCTGCGCGGCGCGGTGGCGCTGCCCTACCTGGCGCGCGACATCGCCGTCGTGGGCGATCACGCCTATCTGCTCACCTTCGACATCATCTACAGCGCCGACGTCGCCGATCCCGACCAACCGGCGCTCGCCGGGCGCTACCTGGGCTTTGGCATGAGCGCCTTGGAGCGCGTGGGCGCACCGCCGGCGGACGCGCCGCCGGCCGGCGCGCTTGTGGCGCTGGACTACAGCCACAGCCTGCTCACGCTATTCGATATTGCCGCGCCCGCCTTTCCCAAGCCGCAGAGCAGCCTCATCCGGCCGGCTGTGCCCGAAAAGGCCCTCCTGCACGGCGAGCGCCTCTACCTGGCACAGGATACGGGCGGTCTGCTGATCCTCGATCTTGCCGCGCCCGCCCCGCCAGGGCTGCTGGTCCAGCCGCGGGTGCTCGCCCACTACCGCTCGCCGCGCCTCATGCGGACCGCTTCGGGCGCCTACGTCTGGGCCGGAAGCACGCGCGGGCTGGACGTCGCCGGCGACTTCGCCTATCTGGCCAACAGCAGCGGCGGGCTGCACATCGTCGACATCAGCCGGCCGGAGGCGCTGCGCCTCGCCGGCGTCTTCGTCCGCCGCCAGCCGCAACCGATTTACCCGCAGGATGTCGCAGTGCGCGCCGGCCTCGCCTACGTCGCCCATCAGCACGGCCTGCTGGTCCTAGACGTCGCCAACCCGGCGGCGCCGACGGAGCTGGCGGCGTTCCCCACCACGATGGACGCCTCCCTCTCCCGCGTCACGCTGGGTGGCGACTACGCCGTTGTGAGCGGGCCCGACGGCGCCGACGTGTACTCGCTGGCCGATCCCCGGCTGCCGATCCTGACTGCCGAGATTCGCGACGTGGTGCAGGCGGTCGCGCTGCAGCTTCCCTTCCTCTACGTCGCCACGCCCAGCGGCCTGCAGATCTGGCAGATCGACGGCGGCGGCGCACTGAGCGAGGTCGCGCATCTCGCCGGCCTCAACGTTGGCGCCATGCACCTCGCCGGGATGCGACTTTACGTCAGCGAGCGCTGGGGAGAGGCGCTGCGGGTGCTGGATATCTCTGAACCCGCCGCGCCACGTTTTATCGCCACCGAGGTCGACGCGGCGGGGACGGGCGCTGTCGTCGGCGTGGATGACGAGTTCCTTTATCTGGTGGGGCAGGACGTCGCCGTGCTGGAGCGGCGCGTGGGGGTGGTCGGCATCGTGGACGGCGGTGGCACGTTTACCGTGCCCGGCGGCGGCGTGACCTATCACTTTGCCCCCGACGTCTTCGTCACGCCCACCGAAGTCCACCACCGCGTGGCCCCCAAGGACGTCCCTCCCTTGCCGGCCGACGTCGTCCCGATCGGCGGCGCCTTTGAGGTGCAGGCGTTCGCCGGCGAACCGGTGGAGCCGGCGCGACCGTACACGCTGACCCTGGCGCTGCCGGCGGATCTTGCCCCGGAGAGCGCCGAGGCGCTCGCGCTCTACCGGCTGCACGAGGGCCAGTGGGCGCCCGTTGCCCCGGCCGTGGTCGCCGCGGTGGGAGACGGCGCGCAGCAGGCCGCGGCGACGCTTGAGCAGCTGGGCCTCTTTCGTCTCACCGCTCCCGCCGGGCATCACGTCCACTTGCCGGGCGTGATGCGCGAGACGGCGCGGGTGGCCGACCTGGCGCTAAGCGGAATCGAGGTCACGCAGGGGATGCAGAACAGCGCCAACAACCTGCCGCTGGTCGCTGGTCGGACGACCGTTGCCCGCGTCTTTGGGCAGGTCAGCGGGTACGGGCAGCCGCTGGACGACGTCACCCTGACACTGCACGGCTTCCGCGACGGGCGCCCGCTGCCCGGGTCGCCCCTCACCGCCGGCCCGCGCGCCATCTTCGAGCGCGTCGAGCGCCAGACAGAGCGCACCAGCTTTGACGTACGCCTGCCCGCCGGGTGGGCAGAGGGCGAGCTCACGCTGACGGCGGAGCTCGCGCCGCGAGCACCGTTTCCCGAGGTAGACTGGCAGAACAACCACCGCTCGGTCACCGTCTCCTTCGCGCCCCTGCCGCCGCTGCGCGTGGTCATCGTCCCCGTCGACTATACCACCAACCAAGGCGTTCACTGCCCCGCGCCGGAGCCGGTCGACATCTACGGCGCGGCCCTGCTGCGGGACTTCCCCGTGGCCGACGTCGAGCTCTCTTTCCGGGCGCCGATCCAGTTCAGCGGCGACCTGCGCTATGACAACTGGTCGCTCCTGAAGCAGATTACGTCAGTGAAAGAGGCAGACGACGCGCCGGCTGCCGTCGTCTACTACGGCGCCTTTACCAGCACCAACGACGACGGCGAGCGGTGCCCCTACGGCTATCATGGCATGGGCTGGATCGGCACGCGCGCCGGTTACGGCCTCCGCTACAGCAGCGCCGACACTGTGGCGGCGCGCGACCGCACCGCCGGGCTCGCTGCGCACGAAATCGGTCACAACTTCGGCCTGCGGCACGCCCCGTGCCCCGGCACCTCGCCCGCGGGCGTCAACACCAATTACCCCTATCCCGACGGCTCCATCGGCGAGATCGGCTACGATATTTTGCGCGGGTGGGTGCGCAACCCGGCGTTCCCTGCCTTCGCCAAGGATGCCATGACCTACTGCGCTGCGGAGGGCTTTTCCGACTATCACTACCGCATGCTCTTTGCCGACCAGCAGGCCAACGGCGCCATCACCCCCACCCTCAGGGCGCCCGCCCCCTATCTCCACGTGCGCGCCACGCTTGGCGAGGGAGACGCAGTTTTGCACCCGACCTATGTGCTACCGCGGACGACGGCGACCGCGCCGGCCCGCTTCGCCCCCGGCTCCTACCAGGTGGAACTCGTCGACGCGGCGGGGGCGCGCCTGGCCCTGCACCCCGTAACGCCCGTGCGCGACGGTCACGACCACGGCGAGCAGGCGGCGGTGTTCGCCACCCTGCCGCTACCGGAGGGGACCCCCGCCGAGGTGCGCCTGCTGGAGGGTCGCGCCGTCATCGCCCGCCGCGCGCTGGCAGCGCCGGACGTCGGCGCGCCTGCTGCCCCCGATCCGCCGCCGACGCTCACGCCCACCGCCAGCGGCGCGCTGCTGCGCTGGGGGCCGACCGCCAGCCCCGTCCTCGTCCGCTACACCGCCGACGACGGCGCAACGTGGACCACGCTCGCGCTCGACGTGATGGGCGGCGAGCTATCCCTCGATCACTCGCAGCTGCCCGCTGGCGGTGACAACCCTGTCCGTCTCGAAATCCGCCCCGCCGACACCGGCGGTCCTGTGACGTGGGGCGTCGTCGTTGGGGCGGCTGACCCACAGTAGAAGATGGCGAACAGCGGACGAGCCACGCCGAGGGCCTCGTCCGCTGCCCCCGCCGTCCTTGAAGCCCCCCGCCTACTCTGCTACAATTTTTGTAAGTGCCGGACCGAGACCGGCACGGGGCGCTCGTCGCCAGTGACTGCATCCCGCCCCGCATCGTACTCCAGGCGCGGTGAAGTCAGCGCCCCGGGCTCTATGACGCTCTGGGAGGTTGCACATGCGTAAGTCACTTTCTCTCCTCGCCCTGTCGTTCATCGTCCTGCTGCTCCTGGCAGCGCCCGGGCGCGCCGTCGAGCCGGGCAGCGCGGCGGCCCCGGCGGCTGCCGCGAGCTTCGAGCCGCTTGGCGAGCTGCTCCTGCCATCCGGTTCCACTACCAGCGTGCGCGCCGTCGCCGCCGGCGGCGATTACGCCTATTTACTCACCCGCGGCGGCGTTCTCCATACCTACGACATCTCCGCCGCCGGCGCGAACTTCACGCTAGAGGAGCCCGTGCACACGCTCGACGTGGGTCTGGGCGCGGGTGTGCTGCGCCACGGCAACTTTCTCTACGTCTACGGTAACGGCGGCGCGCAGGTGCTGAGCCTCGCCGATCCCGCTGCCCCGACGATAGGGAACCAGTTTGCCGACGTCGATATGGTGAACATGGTCCGCTCCGACCAGATACTGCTCGGCGTCGGGCGCGGGCACGTCACGCTGTACGATGTCTCGAACCCGAACGGCGTTGTCCCCCTGACCGGCGCCACGCTCGGGGACGGCAACACCGGCTTCTCCGTGGCCCTGCTGGGCGACGCAACCGCTCCGGGCGCGGCGACCATCGTCGTCGGTCAGTTTGCCAGCGGCGCGGGCGGGACGAACGGCCTGGCGCTGTTCGACTTGCTCGCGCCTGCGAACCTGGCGCCGGTGGGCACCATCCCCGGTGGCGTTCCCTATCACCTGCACCCGTTCCGCGACCTGCTGGTCGCCTGCCAGTCGAGCGTCGTCGAGCTCTGGGATTTTGAAAACCCTCATGAGGCGGAGCCGCTGACGAGCTTCCAGACGGGCGCTCGTGTCTGCGCCCGCGACAACGACCGGATCATAACGAACGGCACCGTGCTGCAGCTACCCGGCCTGGAGCAAGTCGCCTCCTTCACCCCTGGTGGTTCGCAGATCGACGGCTTCCCTTACGGCAGCGCTGTCGAAGGCCCCTTCATTTTCCTGGCCCAGTCGCAGCGCGTGCTGATCCTCAGCCGCCCGCAGCCGCTGCCGGTGCGCCCGGTCAGTGGTGAGCCGCCGCGCATCGACGGCGAAATCAGCATCGGCGAGTGGCCTCAACAACCGCTGCTCGAGTTCGAGCACGGGCTGCTGGCGGCGCGCAACGACGGTACCCACCTCTACCTGCTGTTGGATCTCCTCGCCGATTCTCAAGCCGACCCGACCGGCGCCGATAGCTTCAACATCAGCGTCGACGTCGACCGCGATGGGCAGGTAACGCCGGGGGTCGACCTCAACTACTTCCTCGATCCCCAGAGCGGGAATCTGCAGCGCCGCCTCTACGACGTCGAAGGCTATCAGAGCCCCATGCCGGCGCTCCGCTCCAGCAAATCGCGTGACTTTAACTGTAATCTATGGGACGGCACCCTAAACCTGAGCGCCGGCCCGGTGAGGCTTAGCTGCAGCCGCCACGTCGTGTGGGAGGTGGCGATCAGCCTCGCCGACATCAATGCCCGCCCGGGTGAGCCGATCTACATCGGCTTCGGCGTCGTCTCGCAGGAGCCGCAATTTGCCGAAGCGGTGCCCGCCAACTACGAGCGCGACTTTGCCAACCTGCTGCGGCTGGACCTCTCTGATCTGGTGCCGGTTCTGGAGCCGGACGATGGCCCACCGGTGCCCTTTGCAGGAAACCCGATCGAGGTGACGCAGGCGGTGCAGACGCCGGAGAATAGCCTGCCGCTGGTCGATGGCAAGACGACAGTGGCCCGCGTCTACCTTAACAACACCAGCGGCGCGCCCGCCGACCTGACCGTCTACCTCTACGGCACCCGCGGGGGCGCCGACCTGCCCGGGTCGCCGCTGACCGCCGCCTTCACCGCACCGACCTCCGTCGACCGCACCCAGCTCGACGACACCGCTAATTTCCAGCTGCCTGACAGCTGGACCAGCGGCAACGTGACGCTCAGCGCGCGCGCCGCCCGCTGGCTGGGGGCGGAGACGACCAGCGGCAACGTGAACGTAAACTTCCAGGTGCGTCAGGAACCGGTCTACTGGGTCATCCCGGTCAACGAGGGCAGCGCCAGCTCGCCAACGCTGCCCGATGCCGACGACATAGACGACCACGAGTCCTTCCTGGAGGCCGTCTACCCGGTGGCTGAAGTGAGCTTCGTGCGCAAGCCCTGGACGGCGCTGGGCGCCAACCAGCAGCCGGGTGAACTGTTGATAGCGGAGCTTAACGAATATTACGGTGGCGTCGTGCTGGCCTGGATTTTCGGCCTGCTCTTCACCGGCGAGAGCCCGTTCGACCTGCCGCACCAGATCTATGGCTTTACCCCCACCCGAGCCGGATCGTCTGACCCCCTGTGGAAATCGAACGGGCCCGGTATGGGCTACGTGGCCTACGGTGGCGACTGGGACTTCTCGCCGTCCGCGCCCGAAGAAGACGATTACACCATGGCGCACGAGCTTAATCATAACCTCGATCGCAGCAGCGATGGCACGTGGGGCCGCCACAACGGCGGCTGCCAGTCGCGGGGCCCGGATCCGGAATGGCCGTACGATGACGACGACATCAATGAAATCGGCTTCGATACCCGCGCACCCTGGGTCAACGGCGTCGTCTCTGACCGGCGCACCGTCCTCACCGTCGACTATCCGGACTTTATGAGCTATTGCCAGCATCC
>JAWVYW010000068.1:0-18149 GCA_033722535.1 Promineifilaceae bacterium (SeqCode) | reverse complement strand
CAGGCAAGGCCTTCTGCACTGAGGCCCGAGGCGTCGAAGAGACCGATGATCACGGCGAAGACCAGCAACGCCAGCGTATCGGCAATTAACGCCCCCGCCATGAGAACATGGGCCACCCGCGTATCCAGCAACTTGAGGTCCACCAGAATACGTGATTTCGTCGCCAGTGAGGTGACGCCGGCGGCGATGCCGACGAAGAGACCGGCGGCAACTGTCCCGCCCATGGCCACGACGACGAGATAGGCGAGGGCAAAAGGCGTGACAAAGCCGCCAATTGCCGCCAGGAGGCCGGGCCAGGAGGCTTTGAATAACTCCTTGGGGTCGATCTCCATGCCGATGTAAAGCATCATCAGGAGAACGCCGACCTCGGCCAGCACGTCCAGCGCTTCACTGCCGTGCAGCAGGCCCAGCAACGGCGGGCCAAGGATGATGCCCGCTGCCAGCTCGCCGAAGATCGACGGATATCCGACACGGGCGACGAGATTTCCCGCCACCCAGGCGGAGAGCAGGACAAGCAGTAGATTCAAAATACTGAATTCCATGATATTACTCCTCTAAAACTACGATGATTCAGTTCTTTGCTTCACTATTTTTCGATTCTCGACGGCGGCGCTTTCGCACTTGCCGCAGCGTCGGGCAGCGAGCGGACGGCCCCTTCGCTGGTTTGAAGCGAAGTGCCTTGCACGGCAGCCAGTGTCTCCTTGGCTTCATCCGCGGCTTCGGCAGTCGCCGGCGGAGCGTCCTTGTCGGGGTAGTAGTCGACGTTGACCCACTGCAGGAGGGCGCCGAAGAAGAGGAGCAGGAAGCCATCGGCCAGCTGCTCGCCGAGCAGAAGCGTCATGCCGCCACTCCAGATAAAGACGAGGGCCACCGCTTCGCCGAGCCAGAACGTGATCCGGGCGCGGAAACGATCGCCCGCCTCGTACTGTTCGCTCCTGCCGTCGTCGGCCGGCGCCAGTGCGTTTAACAGGCGCACGCCGTCCAGCGGCTGGGCGGGCAACAGATTCAATAGCCCCAGAACGAGGTTAAAGAGCGCCAGCCAGAGCACAATCGCCTGCCCCGTCGCCAGCCACAGCCCGCCGAGTACGGCTGCGGTCAGCGCACTGGCGAGCGGGCCGCCAAGGGCAAAGACGAGCATGGCGTGCCGCGAGGGGCTGGAGGCGACGAAGCGGGGCACGCCGCCGAAGGGGTATAGGGTCACCCGCGCCAGCGGCAGGTCGACCGCGTGCGCTGCCAGCAGATGGCCGGCCTCGTGAGCCATAGCCGAAAGGAGAACGCCTAAGCCGGCGGCGAAGCCGGCGGTCCAGTACCAGCTGGTGCTGAAGGCGGGATAGGCTTCCGGCAGGTAATACAGGGCCAGGGGGAGGGCCAGCAGCGGCAAGAGGATCGCCCACGAGGGGTGAATCCGGAGCCGGAGCGGCCGGGCGCGGGCGCCGGTCAGACTGATCTTTGATTGCATTTGTCACTTCTCCTTCCGGCCGCATTTGATCTTTCGGCCGTCTCGGCCTGCTGAGCGGCCGTCGGCTGCGTGAGCAGCCGCTGGCGCGCCAGCAGGATCGGTTGTGTCGTGCACTGCAGCAGCACCGGAATCAATGGCTCTAATATCCGGTCCAACAGCCGGCCCGGGGGCTCGGCGCCGACGACGATCAGGTCGTGCCCGCCGTCGAGGATGGTCTGGCGCACCTGTCGTTCAGGTGTGCCCTGGTTTAATTTCAGCGTGGCCGCTACCTCTGCATCGGCAAATTGCTCCAGCATCCGGCGCGCCTGCCGCCCAGGCAGGCTGTGGCCCGCGAGGAAGTTTCCCGTCGCACGAGCCAGGCGTGCACTGCCGGAGGGATGCGGCGCGAGTACGGCGAGAAGGGTCACGGCGCTGCCGCTGGCCTTTGCGAGCCGCAGACCCCACTCGACGGTGGCTGCGTCGGTCGCCTCGCCGCGAATCAGCAGCAGGAGCCGGCGCAGGGGCCAGGTCGGGCGCCGAAGCGCCAGCAGAGAGGCGCCATCGTGCCGCAGAAACGGTGTGGCGCGGTCCGCCGGCGAGAGGGCGCTATCGCCGGGCAAGAAGAGTAGATCGTAGTCAGCCAGCGTCTCTGGCGCGGCCGAATGCCGCTCTAAGCACAGCGTCTGTAGCCGTCCGTCCAGCAGATCGGTCACTCCCCGGGCGTACGCCCACAGCTCTGGGGCGGCCGACGCCTCTTTGCAGATGCAGGTCAGCAGGCGGCGCCCATCCTGGCTTTGTACCGGATCGCTTCCGTGCATCTGGCTGTGGCTCGGTTTCCACATCTCTTCATCTCCATTGCCTACCCGTAATTTGGCACAGGGCCTGCACATCATGCATCAGTTCCCTGCGTGCCCACGGGCGATTTCTGCAAAGGGATGATATCAGGGGCAGATCACGCCAGGCGTATCACGCGCGTTCCAATCCTGTTACAAAGGGGGTCACGCGCGTATGAAGCGTGTTAGAGGAGGTGTGACGGTGTGGAGCTGCGCCGATTTTCAGCGACCGGCGCTGGCGCTAGCGGGGAGACAGGCCGCTTTCTTTTACCAGACCGTAGCCCAGCCCCGGCACCGTCTCAACGTAGATCGGATCCGAGGGATCGGGCTCGATTTTGTTGCGTAGGCGGTGGACGAGCTGGCGGAGCATGTTGCGCGTCCCGCCACCGGGCCCCCAGACGCGGTCGATGAGCGTATCGGTGGTCAGGACGTGGCCGGGATTGAGCATCAGGTAGTCGAGAAGCGTCATCTCCAGCGGCGTCAGTAGCACCGGCTCCTCCTCGCCCACCTGCACTTCGCGCCGCGTGTGGTCGAGCGTCAGCGCTCCGACACGGCGCACACCGGGTACGGTCTCGCTGGCGCTGCCGCCGGCGCGGCGCAGCACCGCCTGTACGCGCGCTACCAGCTGGCGCGGGCTGTACGGCTTTGTGATGTAGTCGTCGGCGCCGATCTCCAGACCATGGACAATGTCATCTTCCTCGCTGCGGACTGTCAGGAGGATGATCGGGATGTCCGCGCCGGGGCCGTCGCTCTCGCGGATATGGCGGCAGATGGTAAAGCCGTCCATATCGGGCAGATTGACGTCCAGTACCAGCAGATCGGGTGCTTCCGCCTCCCAGCGTTGCAGCGCCGTCTGCCCGTCGTAGGCCTGGATTACGTCAAAGCCGGCCCGCTGCAGCGTGAAGACCATAATCTCTGCCAGCACCCGATCGTCGTCGACCACCAAAACCTTCATCGCTCCTCCACCTGCGCCTCTCTGGGGCGAGCGCTTTCCGGACGCGCGTGCGCAGGGCGTGCGCTCGCGGAGCGCGCCCGCTCGGCCAGCGGGAGGGTGAACCAGAAACTGGCGCCGCCGGAAGGCGCCTCTTCGACGCCTGTCTCGCCGCCATGGGCTTCGACAATCGCCTTCACCACCCACAACCCCAGGCCCACGCCATACTGGCGGCTGTCGTCGTGGCCGGGGCCGAAGTGACTGAAACGTTGGAAGATGGTGCCGCGTATCTCTTCGGGAATGCCGGGCCCGCGGTCGCTGACCGACACACGCACTTCGTCGCCGACGGGCACCGCCCGGATCTCGATTGCCGACTCTTCCGGACCGTATTTGTGGGCGTTGGAGAGCAGATTTACAAGCACCTGCACCACGCGCCGCGCGTCGGCATAGACTACGGGAATGCGCGGGGGGAGCTCCAGGTCGAGGTACTGGTTGTACTTTTCGAGCAGCGGCTGCATGAGGCGCGCCGCTTCGCCGATAATCTCTCCCAGATCAGTGGGGCGGGGATTGACGCGGAAACGCCGCGCTTCGAGGCTGCTTGCTTCAAGCAGGTTGTCGACCAGCGTCTGCAGGCTCAGGATGCTCAGATGCAGCCACGTCAGCATCTGCTCCAACTCATCCGGCGCCAGTTCGCCGCTCTGGTCGAGCAGCAGCTCCACCGACGCGCCGAGCGCTGTGATCGGCGTCCGAAATTCGTGCGTCACGTTTGCCAGGAAGTGGCCGAGGAGATGTTCGACCGCCTCTTCTTCGCTGATGTCGCGAAAGACGAGCGCCATGCTCGCCTCCGCCACTCCCGGCGGCGCGAGATCGGCACGGGTAATGCTGAATGCCGCCGACTGGCCGCCCGGCAGGCGCAGCCACACCTTGCGCCGTGCACCGGCGCGAGGAATGAGGTCGCTGAAAGGCGCTATCTCCTCCGCCGGTCGGAAGATACTATCGCAGTGGCGGCCCAGCACCTCCCCCTCCTGCCATCCGGTCAGTCGTTCGGCGCCCTCGCTGAAAAAGGTGATGCGACGGTCGTCGTCAAGGGTAACCACCCCTTCCTCGATCGCTTCCAGCAGATGCTCAACCCACGCTTTCTCCTCCTGCAAGGTGCCCACGGCCCGCTGGAGCTCGACGCGCGCCTGCTCCAGCGCCGCCGCCATCACGTCCACCTCCTGGACGCCGCTCTCCACCGTGATCGGCGCCGCCAGATCTCCGCGTCCGAAGCGCGCTGCAGCCTGCGAGAGGCGCCTCAGCGGCGCCCCGATCCGGCGCGCGCTGAAGATGACGAGCGCCGTCCCCCCAATAATGACGACGATGAGACTGACGAGCTGGGTCTGCAGGAGCTGGCGCTGGGCCAGCGCGAACTCGCCCGCCGGGAGCGCGACCTCGTCCACCAGAGCGCTCTCCCCCACCCGCAGGCGCAGCGCGTAGTAGGGGATGCCGTCGCGCCGGAAGATCCAGCCGCGATCGCCGGCAGCTTCCACCGTCTCCGCCTGCCGCCCTTCCACCGCCGTCCAGTAAGCAGGGCCGCCCGCGAAGCTGGTGGCGAGTGGCGTCTCGTCTAAGAGTAGGGTGTGCTCGAGGCCTGTTTCCGCCTGCAGTTGGGCGGTGAAGGCGTCGTCCAGGCGCAGGCCAGTGACGACGGCGCCCAGAAGCGTGCCCTCGCTGCGAATGGGGCGCGCGGCGAGCATCCACGCTTCCGCCCCGCCCGCTGCATCGTCAAGCACCTCGACGTGCGCCGTCTCCGGGCCAGCGCAAACCTCTGCCGGCATCTCGGCGCCAAAGCGGGCGACGATCTCGCCTTCGGGGCTGCAGACGAGCATCGTGTTCAGACCGAGGCTCGTTTCGACCGTCTCCAGCGCTTCGGGCAGCGCTTCTCGCTCCCCGCGCGCCAGCGGCTCGCGGAGAGTGGGTAGCTGGGCTGCCAGAATCGCCGCACCAGCCACCTCCGTCTCCACCGAGCCGTACAGCGCGCGCGCTGCCCGCCGGCCCTGCTCCACCCGGGCCCACGTCGCCTCCTCGAGGCGGTTGCGGATCAGCAACACTTCCGGAATCCAGGCGGCGAGCGCCGTCAGGAGGACGATGGCGATGAAGCTGAAGGTGATGTATTGGGAGAGCGTGCGCTTTTGTTGCATATCTCCACCACGATTTTGTCGTGCTCTGGCGTGCATTATACGCTGCACGCGCCATCTTTGCCCGCGCTTTCGCCCTTGCCGCAGGTTCGCTCGCGCTCTGACGAACTTTTCCCTCTTCCTGCGCCCTTCGCGCTCTCGCTCGCTCAGATGAGCGGCGGCGACGAAAGGCACGCGCCCGTTAGACCGGCGACGGAAGATGCGCTACAGTCTGGTTGACGCTGATCCGTTTCCGCCGGGGCGAACGGCACTCTTCAGGCTCCTATGACCGCTGTCGAAATCGACCACCTCCACTACGAGAGCAGTCTCGTCCGCATCGGTAGCTTCCGCTGCCCGCCGACGCACCCTGAGTTCGACACGGCCGGCCAGATTACCAGCTATCTCCTCGCCTTCCCCCGCACCAGTGTCTACATTCAGCACGCCAGTGCGCCGCCGGTAATCGCCGACCCCAACGTCGTCATGCTCTACAACCCGGGCCAGGAGTACCGGCGCAAGGCGCTCTCCGAGAAAGGGGATAGGACCGACTGGTTCACCTTCAGCCCGGCGACGGTGCGCGAGGTGCTACAGCCAGTGGATCCGGCGGCGGCGGAGCGCGAGCAGCTCTTTCTCTTCTCCCACAGCCCCAGTGCGCCCTATCTCTACCTGCGCCAGCGCCTCGTCCTGCAACACACGACAAGCGGCGGCCAGGACCGGCTCTTCATCGAGGAGACGATGCAGGAGGTGTTGGCGCAGGTGGTGGTCCAGGCCTATCGGGCGGCGGGGCGCGATCCGCGGCAGCGACAGAAGCCACAGCGCCAGCGCCGCGCCCGCACCGAGCGGGCGCACCGCGAACTGGTGGAAGGGGCGCGCGCGCTCCTGGCCCGGCGCTACGCCGCCTCGCTCACGCTGGAGGAGATCGCCGGTGCCCTTTACACCTCCCCCTACCATCTGGCGCGCCTCTTCCGCCGCCACACCGGGCAGACGATCCACAGCTACCGGAACCAGATGCGCCTGCACGCTTCGCTGGAGCGCGTGGCAGACGGCGTCGACCTGTCACAGGTGGCGCTGGACCTCGGCTATGGCAGCCACAGCCACTTCAGCAGCGCCTTCAGCAGCGCCTACGGTTTCCCGCCTTCTACCTTCCGTCAGGCAGCCTCCGCCCGCACGGTGCGTGAAATGAGCAAGATTTTGACAGTCTGAGCGCGCCGCCGCTTTTATCCTTCTGTCTGTAAAGAATATTCTATTTCCAGATAGGAGGAAGCTCATGTTGTCCACAAAAGTTCGTAAAGTGCGTGTTGTCCTGCTGACAGTTGTCCTGCTGTTGGTTATCGCCGGCACGGCTGCGGCTGCCAGCCCCTACTTCGTAGAGCCGGATGTCGCCGTCTTGCATACCGTGAGCGCGGGCAACAGCGGCTGGTTCGGCTGGGTAGCGGAAAATCTCGGCGACGTCAACGACGACGGCGTCGACGACTTTATCACCTCCGACCCCTTCTTCACCAGTGCGAGCGGCCCGGCGGCGGGCGCTATTTATATCCTCTCCGGTGCGGACGGCGTCATCGTCCAGAGCCACGAAGGGGATGCCGGCACGGCGCTCGGCTACAGCGCCACCCGTGCGGGCGACGTCGACGGGGACGGCGTGGGCGACTATGTGGCCGGCGCCCCCTTTGGCGACCGCGCCCTCGTCTACTCCGGCGCCGACCATAGCGTGCTCCTCGACCTCGCCGGCCCGGCCGGGAGCGGCTTTGGCGCGAGCGTCGCGACCGCGGGCGACATCGACGGCGACGGCCTGTCTGATATTCTCGTCGGCGCCGACCGGCAGGATGCGGGCGCCGGCGCTACCTACCTCTATTCCGGTGCGACCGGCAGCCTGATCCGCACCCACGGCGGCCCGGCCGGCGGTCACATGGGCACCGCCCTCGGCAAAATCGGCGACGTGGACGGCGACGGCGTGCCCGACTACGTCGTCGGCGCCCGCTCGGCGGGCGAGCAGGGGCGCGGCGAGGCCTACGCTTTCTCTGGCGCGAGCGGCCAGAAGCTGTACACGATGACGCCGGTTGGGCAGGAAGGCACAGCCCCGTTTGGCGACTTTTCCACCTTTGCCCTCTTCTTCGCCTCTGGCGCGGGCGACGTGAACGGCGACGGCGTGCCGGACATCTTCATCGGCGACTACTACGCCAAGCGGGGCGACGTCTCCCGCACCGGGCGCGCCTACGTCTTTTCCGGCACCAACGGCCACCGGATCAAGGTCCTGCAGGCCGACGAGCAGGGGGACGGCTTCGGGCCCGGGCGTGGTATCGGCGACGTGGACGGCGACGGGCATGCTGATCTCATCCTCGGCGCCTACGCGGCCGACGACGGCGCGACCTGGGGCGGGATGGTTACCCTCGTCTCCGGGCGCAACGGGCAGGCGATGCGCACCTTCACCGGCGCGCAGCCCTGGACTGGCCTCGGCGTGGACGTCCTGAGCGCGGGCGACCTCAACGGCGACGGCGTTCAGGATTACCTGCTGACCGGCTTTGGCGTCGTCTTCTTCGTCGCCGGTTAGCGGAAAGCGTACGCAGATCGAGGAGGAGCTCGCAGCCGCGGGCTCCTCTTTTTTTGACCACCTCGCCAGAGAGAATCGCAGGAGGTACAAGATGAAACTGGAGATGAAGCGGCCGGCGGTGGCGGTGACCGCGTGCGAGCACAGCCTGGACCCGCCTGACTGGCACGCGGCGCGGGCGCTGGCGCACCGGATGGTGGACGACCTCTTCGCCTATCACGAGTCGATTGGCCACCGTCCGGTCTGGCAGCCGGTACCGGACCACGTGCGGGAGGCGTTGGACCAGCCGCTCCCGGCAGGTCCGCAGGCGGCGGAAGCGGTCTATGAGGAGTTTCTGGACCATGTCCTGCCCTTCGGACCGGGAAACGGCCACCCCCGCTTCTGGGGGTGGGTCATTGGCACCGGCACGGTGAGCGGGATGCTGGCGGAGATGCTGGCTGCGGGCATGAATGCCATCGTCAGTGGGGGTGATCATGCCCCACTCTACGTGGAGCGGCAGGTAGTGCGCTGGTGCGCAGAGATGGTCGGCTACCCGGCCGGAAGCGGGCTACTGGTCAGCGGCGCCAGCATGGCCAACCTCGTGGGGCTAACGGTGGCACGCGAGGCGCGCGCGGGGTGGGATGTGCGCCTGCGAGGGGCGCACGCCGGCCCGCCGCTCGCCGCCTACGGCTCAGTCGAGATGCATAGCTCCATCGAAAAGGCAATCCGCCTGCTGGGCATGGGCGCCGACGCGCTGCGCCGCCTGCCGGTGGACGCGCAGTACCGCATCAACCTCGATGCTCTCCAGGCGGCGGTGAGGGCCGACCGTGTTGCGGGCCTGCGCCCCATCTGCGTCGTGGGCAACGCCGGGACAGTCAACACCGGCGCCGTTGATGACCTCACGGCGCTGGCCGACTTCTGCGAGCGGGAAGGGCTGTGGTTCCACGTCGACGGTGCCTTTGGCGCCCTCGCGGCGCTGTCGCCCACGCTGCGCCCGCTCGTTGCCGGCATGGCGCGTGCCGATTCTCTGGCCTTCGACCTCCACAAATGGATGCACATGCCCTATGAAATCGGCTGCGTCCTGCTGCGCGACGAGGCGCACCACCGCCGCACCTTCTCCCTCGCCGCCGACTATCTGGCGCCCCAGAGCCGCGGTCTGGCCGGCGGCCCCGTCTGGTTCAGCGAGTACGGGCCCCAGCTCTCCCGCTCCTTCCGCGCGCTCAAGGCGTGGATGGGCATCAAGGAGCATGGGATCGAGCAGTACAGGCGCCAGGTGGAGCAAAATGTGACCCAGGCAGCGTATCTGGCGGAGCTGGTGATGCGGCACCCGGCGCTGGAGCTGCTGGCGCCGGTCCCCCTGAATGTCGTCTGCTTTCGCTACCGCGGCCGCCCCCGGAGCCGGCAGCTGCCGCCCTCGGCAGACGCGCTGGATGCCCTGAACGAGGAGCTTCTCCTTCGGCTGCATGAATCGGGAGTGGCTGTCCCCTCCTATACGCGCATTGACGGCTGCTACGCTCTGCGCGTGGCGATCACCAACCACCGCAGCCGCCGCGAGGACCTTGAGCTGCTGGTAAAGGAGGTAGTGCGGCTCGGCGATGTGCTGGCCAGGGCAGAATGAACTGCGGTTAACTTTTCCGTTAACGGTGGTACATCTGACAGTAAACGCCCCTTCATTTTCAGATTAACGGGCTGTCACTTATAAGTTAACCTCCCCGGTAGACAGCGGGGCTCTCCGCCTGCCATAATAGATCGCATCGAGTCTACCCTGCCGCAGTACGGTCGCCTCCGCGCCCGGCGGCAGAAGAGTCACGGAGGTCCCGTTTGCCGATGAAGTACAGGATTCAACCGAAGTTCATGCTGCTCCTCACGCTTGCCGCCACGCTGCTGCTCGCCGGCTGCCAGCAATTAGCCGTGGAGAGCGACGAGGCTGCCGGCGGCGACGATCTGGCGACCGCCGAGGAATCGGCTCTTGCCGAGCCGATCCTCGAGGCAGCGGCCGCTCCCGGTAGCCTGATCATCTACTCCGGTCGTAAAGAGAGCCTGGTCCAGCCCATTATTGACCAGTTCGCCGAAGTGACGGGCATTGATGTCGACGTCCGTTACGGCAGTACCCCGGAAATTGCCGGCGTGCTGCTGGAAGAAGGAGCGGCGAGCCCGGCCGACGTGTTTTACGCTCAGGATCCCGGTGGTCTGGGCGCCATCCAGGATGCGGGCCTGCTGGCGGAGCTTCCGGACGACGTCCTGCAGCGCGTGCCCGCGCGCTTTGCCTCCGACACCGGCGAATGGGTCGGTATCTCCGGCCGCGCCCGCACCGTGGTCTATAACACCGGCACCATCACCGACCCGGATGCGCAGCTTCCCGCCGACCTATGGGGTTTTACGGAGCCGGAATGGCAGGGTCGCCTCGGCTGGGCGCCGGGGAACGGCTCCTTCCAGGCGATGGTCACCGCGATGCGCGCGGTGTGGGGGGACGAGCGTACGGAGGAGTGGCTGCTGGCCATTCAGGCGAACGATCCCGTCGTCTTTGACGGTAACACGCCAATCGTCGCCGCCGTCGGCGCCGGTGAAATCGATGCCGGCTTTGTCAACCATTACTATCTCTACCGCTTTCTGGCCGAGCAGGGCGAGGGCTTTGGCGCCCGCAACTACTTCCTGCCGGGTGGCGGTCCGGGCAGCCTGATCATGGTCTCCGGTGCCGGCATCCTCGCGGAAGCCGACAACGCGCAGAACGCGCAGCGCTTCATTGACTTCCTCCTCTCGGTGCCTGCACAACAGTACTTTGCGGCGCAGACGTTTGAGTACCCGGTGGTGGAAGGAGTCAATATCGTGGCTGGCCTGCCCCCCCTGGAAGCGCTGGACGAGCAGGCGGCGGACATTGACCTGACTGCGCTGGCCGATCTGCAAGGGACGCAGGATATGCTGCTGGAGTTGGGCGTCCTCGAGTGATCTTGTTCTACATCTGGCGTCGGGCGCCCCGCGAGAGCGCCCGGCGCATGACAGCTAACGCACCACATGAGCTTACGCAGCGATCCCTATAGCATTGTCCGCAGGAGTGCTCCCCCGGCGGCCGCACACGGCGCTCGTCCGGACGGCGGGCGTCGCCGGGCGTGGTCGGCGCCCGCCCAGCTCTTCCTGATCCTGGCGGCGTCGGCGGTCGTAGGCTTGATTCTGCTCGTTCCGGCCTATATCGTCGTCCGCAGTGCGGGGGCGGGGTTGGAAGCGCTGGAGACGCTGACCGCTCTGCGCACGCTGGAGCTGCTGGGTAACACGCTGTTGCTGGCGGCTGCCGTAACCGCGGGGGCCACGGCGCTGGCGATCCCCCTGGCATGGCTGACGACGGCCACCGACCTGCCCGCCCGGCGGCTGTGGGCGTTGCTGGCGGCGCTGCCGCTCGTCATGCCCAGCTACGTCGCCGCCTTCGTCTACATTTCCATCCTCAGCCCGCGCGGCCTGCTGCAACAGCTTCTCGCGCCGCTGGGTGTGGAGCGGCTGCCGCGCATCTACGGCTTTCCCGGCGCCTTTATCGTCCTCACCCTCATTACCTATCCTTATATCTTGCTCACGGTGCGCGCCGCCATCCGCCGCCGCGACCCCTCGCGGGTCGAGGCGGCGCGCAGCATGGGGCTCTCGCCCTGGCAGGCGTTCCGCCGCGTCACGCTGCCCCACCTGCGCCCGTCAGTGGTGGCGGGTGCGCTGCTCGTTGCCCTCTACGTTCTCCGCGACTTCGGCGCGGTTACCCTTCTG
This sequence comes from Promineifilaceae bacterium (SeqCode), assembly GCA_033722535.1. Classification (GTDB taxonomy): domain Bacteria; phylum Chloroflexota; class Anaerolineae; order Promineifilales; family Promineifilaceae; genus JAAYYY01. The sequence continues at coordinate 6,526 of JAWVYW010000068.1, read as the reverse complement.
CAGTACAACAGCTTCACGCGCATCATTTACAATCGCTATCTTAGCTACCGCCTGGAGACGGCGGCGACGCTGGCCGCCGTGCTGGTCCTCATGACGGTGCTGATCCTTCTGCTGGAGCAGCGCAGCCGCGGGCGCGCCCGCTACGCAAGGCTTTCCGTCGGAGCCGCGCGGCGCCAGCAGCCGGTGGCGCTGGGGCGCTGGAAGCTGCCCGCGCTGGCCTTTACAGCGGCGACGGTGAGCGCTGCCCTGTTGATGCCCGTCGGCGGCCTGCTCTACTGGTTCGTGCGCGGCTGGCGGGGCCAGAGCGGCGTCCACCTGCCGCAGGCGCTGACGGACGGTGTGCCGGCGACTATCGGCAACAACGTGCTACCTCTTGTCTCCCTCATGGAACCGGCCTGGCACTCGCTCTCCGCTTCGCTGCTGGCGGCGGCGCTTACGGCGGTGCTGGCGCTGCCCATCGCGATCCTCGTCGTGCGCCGCCCGGGGCGCCTGAGCCGCCTCTTCGAGCAGATCACCTACGCCAGCTTCGCCCTGCCCGGGATCGTCGTCGCTCTGGCCTTCGTCTTTTTCGGCATTCACCTTCTGCCCACCCTCTACCAGACGCTGCCGATGCTGCTGGCGGCCTACGTCATTCTCTTCATTCCCCAGGCGTTGGGGGCGGAGCGGGCGAGCCTGCTCCAGCTCTCGCCCGCGCTGGAGGAGGCGGCGCGCAGCCTGGGCAAGCGCCCGCTCGGCGTCTTTCGGCGGGTGACGTTGCCCCTGGTCCGCCCGGGGCTGCTCGCGGGTGCCGGCCTCGTCTTCCTGACCGCCATGAAGGAGCTGCCGGCGACGCTTATCCTGAGCCCGCTGGGCTTTAACACGCTCGCCGCCGAGATCTGGAGCAACATCGGCGAGGCATTTTTCGCCCGCGCCGCCGCGCCCACGCTGTTGCTGCTTCTGCTTTCCTCCCTGCCCCTGGCGTGGATGGCGCTGCGGGAGTCGGAGCCGGCGCAGCGTTCGCCATAGCGCTTCCTCAGAACACGCGCCCGTGCCCACCACGAATCGTGACCTCCCGGCGAGCGCCCCCATTCGCTGCCGCCACCTGGTAAAGGCCTTCGCCGCCGGTCCCGCCGGTCGCGTCGTCGCCGTGGATGACGTCTCCTTCGACGTCCCTTCAGGAGAGATCCTGGCTTTACTCGGCCCCAGCGGCTGTGGCAAGACGACGACGCTGCGCCTGGTGGCGGGATTCGAGCGCCTGGACGCGGGAACGATCGCCCTTGGCGACGAAACCGTGGCAGCTCCCGGGCGCCACCTGCCGCCGGAAAGGCGGCAGATCGGCATGGTTTTTCAGGACTACGCGATCTTTCCCCACCTCAGCGTGGGCGAGAACGTCGCCTTTGGCCTGGGCGGCGGGCGCCGCGAGCGGGCAAAGCGGCAGGAGGCGCTGCTCGACTTTGTCGGGCTGACCGGCCTGGCGGAGCGCATGCCGCACGAGCTCTCCGGTGGGCAGCAGCAGCGGGTTGCTCTGGCGCGGGCGTTGGCTCCCGGCCCGCGGGCGCTGCTGCTCGACGAACCGTTCTCGAACCTGGATACCGCGCTGCGCGCCGAGGTGCGGGCGGAGGTGCGCGCCCTGCTGCGGCAGACGGGGACGACGACGCTCTTTGTAACCCATGATCAGCAGGAAGCGCTCTTCCTCGGCGACCGTGTTGCCGTGATGCAGGCGGGGCGCGTCGAGCAGGTGGGGACGCCCGAAGAGATCTTCCTGCGCCCGAAAACGCGCTTCGTCGCCGCCTTCCTCGGGCAGACCGACTTTGTAGAAGGGACAGTGGCGCAGCAGGGCCTGGAGACCGCGCTGGGGACGCTGCCCCTTGAGACGGGGTTGCCGATCGCTTCACGTGTGGAGGTCGCCCTGCGCCCGGACGCCGTCGCATTGGCGCGATCCGCAGCCGGTCAAAGCAACGCCCGCGTCATCTCCCGGCAGTTCCTGGGCATCGCCTACCTCTACCGCCTGGGGCTGAACGATGGGAGCATCGTCCACAGTTGGCAGCCCCACAGCGTGGAGCTGGGGGAGGGGGAGGCGGTGCGGGCAACCCTTGCCGCTGGACATGTACCACCGATTTTTCACAAAGAGCGAGCGGTGGTGTCCTGACCGCCACGCTTGCCTGAGGCGCGGTCGCGGCGAGCGACACAGGAGTCCTGCCGGCCTGGTTGGCCGGCGGGAGGGCGATCGCTCCGCGATTCTTATGTCACGTTTATCTCCTTCTGGCACAGTAAGATAAAGAGAAGGAGGTAATCTTTATGGCTGAAGGGCATCTTGAGGAAAATCGCAGCTTCGCAGAGCAGCTGGGGGCCGGTTTACGCTGGCTCGGCCTGCACGAATGGGTCGTGCTGCTTGCTGTGGCGCTGATCGTCGGGGGCACCTGGGGCTTCCTCGAACTGGCCGATGTGGTGCAGGAAGGGGACGGGGCGGGCACGAGCTTCGACCGGCAGATCCTTCTCGGGCTGCGCGAAGAGGGGGATCCTTCGGATCCCATCGGCTCGTTCCTTGTGGAGGAGGCTGTACGCGACATCACCGCCCTCGGCAGCTCGGTGATCATCATCTTTCTGCCAATCGTCGCGGCGATCTTTCTTGAGATTCAGGGCAATCGCCGGCTGGCGATCGTGGTGCTTGTCTCCTTTTTAGGTGGCGCTGTTCTTTCGCTTGGCCTGAAGGAGATCTTCGCCCGCCCGCGCCCCGACCTGGTCCCCGAAATCACCCGGCACCTCAATTATAGCTTCCCCAGCGGCCATTCGATGCTCTCCGCCGTCGTCTACCTCACGCTCGGTACGGTGGTGGCAGAGGGTCTGCGGCGCCCGGCGCTGCGCATCTTCGTGATGCTTATCGCCGTCCTGATAACGCTCGCCGTGGGCTTCAGTCGCGTCTATCTCGCCGTTCACTGGCCGACTGACGTCCTCGCCGGCTGGACGGTGGGCGCTATCTGGGCTCTGCTGGTGTGGGTGGTTGCGCGGCGGGTAAAGCTGAGCCGGCGTGAGCGTGCGGAGGCACGCTCGCCAGCCCGGGAGCGTGAACGGGCGCCGCGATAAGGCTGAACCGGCGCCAGCGCCGCCATTATCTCTTCCGAGTAGCATCAAATAAACCCCCAGAGTAAGGAGGCATACATCAATGGCCGACGACGCGCGCGCGACGAGCGACAATACGCCTGACGAACATCCTGCGGAGAACATTGAAAAGTGGAAGTATGACGCAATGAAGCGCGCCATTCTGGATGCGCTTCCGGCGGACGAGGAGGGGCTCGAGTTCAGCCGCCTACCGGAGATGGTCGAGCGCCGACTTTCGTCCGACGAATTGATCGGCATCGGCTCCGTCGAGCAGATGACGACCACCCTCGTGCAGGATCTGCAGGAGACGGAGGAGATCGAACTGGTGCCGGCTAGCCGGCCTCCACGGCTGCGGCGGGTCTCGTAAGTGTTAACCGCTGGTGGGCTACGGCCTGACAGAAGGAAGCCTCCTTTTGCCCCGCCTGCCACCCCATCTATAATGGGCGCATGTCTTCCAGCCGCGATCACTCCCCGACTGATATAGCGTCGCCCGGCCCTTTCTCCGACCTGCCTCAGGCCTGGCATGACTTCCTGCGCGTGCCGACCCTGATGGCGCTGGGGATGCTCGCCCTGGCTGTGGTGATGATTGGCCTCGACAGGATCAGCCCAGAGTTGCTGAAACCTGTCCACGACTTTCTCTCCACTTACCTCTTTGCCGACGCTTCCGAGAGCCACAGTTTCCTCGGAACCGTGCTCGGGGGCCTCATCACGGCAACGGCGTTGACCATCACCACGCTGCTTATCGCCCTGCAGCAGACTGCCAGCAAGCTTGGCATTCAGGTCTCGTCGCACTTTCTCGACCGCCGCCGGAACCAACTCTTCTTTGGCTTTTTAGTCGGGGTGACTGTCTATGTTGCCGTCACGTATGCTGCCGGCGGTGCGCTGCACCTTGTTTATAGCGCTACGTTAGGCCTGTTGCTGCTGCTGCTGGTCATTTACGCGCTGATTATGCTCCTCTACATGACGGTCAATCAGATGCGGCCCGTCGTCTTGATCAGCCACATTCATGACCAGACGCTGCGCGCCTACGGTAGGCTCGAAAGGGAGGTGCTGGCGCGCACATGGCGCGAGGCGGAGGCGTTGGGTCTCGAGACCGAAAGCACGCACCGGCGGCTGGTGCTGTCCCATCGCGACGGCTACGTCACCGATATAGATCTGGATCGCCTGGAGAAGGCACTTGCCGAGCAGGACGATCCGGAGGCGGCGCTCGTCGTCCACGCTCCGATTGGCGCCTACGTGGCCTATAATGATATCCTGGCCGAGGTCTACGCTTCCGTGGAAGCGGTGGCGGCGGCCCTGGTGGAGCCAGCCCGCGATGCGTTCGGACTGCAACAGCAGCGCGATATCCACTGCGATCCCAACTATGGCCTCTACCATCTGGAGGTGATTACCTGGCCCGCTGTCTCCACTGCGATCTCCGATCCCGCCATCGGCGTCCTGACCCTCAATAGCGCGCGCGATATCGCCTCTCGCTGGCTAGCGGGCGAGGATGACCGGCGCTCGCAAAGCGAATCGGATGGAGAGGAGCGTGAACGGTCGCCGACGCGGCTGCCCATCGTCTACCCGGACACATGCTGGGTGCGCTTCTTCGATCTGATCGAGGCGATGCCCATCGTCGCCAGCGAATCGATCCAGCACCAGGTCTTTACGCAGGGCCTGGATGTCTTGCGCGAGCTGTTCGAGCGGCTGCCCCCTGAGCACCAGCGTCGCGCTGCCGATATTGTCCGTCGTTGGCTACCGGCCGCGGGAGATTTTGTGCTCGCGCGCGAGCTGGAGCTGGCCCTGGAGCGGATGGAGGAGACGTTGCGCGAGGGAGAGTACCAGGAAACGGCTGACGACGTCCGGCGCACGCTTGACGCCCTCCGCGGCACAGTTGGCGTCCTCCACAGCCGCAGTACGCGCGCCTCGGAAGGTAAGTGACAGCGGCTACTGAGCGCCCGTCGCGAGCTCCGCTTACCACCCTTCCTCGCCGATAAGAGGGACAAAGCGCACGCCGCCCAGATCCTTCTGGCGGTAACGTGGCCCATCTGGGGCGTCGGGGAGCCGCTGCACCAGGAGCAGGGTCTGGAGATCGCGCGCCCCGCCGACTGGCATGATCAGCCGCCCGCCCACGGCGAGCTGCTCGCGCAGGGAAGCCGGTACATCAGGTCCACTGGCGCTGACCATAATTGCGTCATAGGGCGCCGCGGGGGGCCAGCCGGTCGTGCCGTCGGAGTGATGGACGTGCACGTTTGCATAGCCCAGCTCGTCGAGGCGCGTGCGCGCGTAGGCGACGAGTTCCTTGTGCCGTTCGACGGCGTGTACCTCGCGCACGATCTGGCCGAGAAGCGCCGCCGCATAGCCGCTCCCGCTGCCCACTTCCAGCGCTCGATCCTCCGCTTCGAGGTCAAGCGCGTTGAGCATCAGGGCGACGACGTAGGGCTGGGAGATCGTCTGCGATGCGGGAATCGGGAGGGGCGTGTCTTTATAGGCGGCGTGGCTGTGGGCGGCGGGCACAAAAGCTTCGCGGGGCACAGCCCGCATGGCGCGGAGGATCGCTGCATCCTTGATTCCCCGGCGCGCGATCTGCCGGCGCACCATCTGCTCCCGTTGTTCGGTGAAAAATTCTTCGCTGCCCACTGTTCTTCTCTCACTCCCCCCGCGCATGGGCGGCGCCACGCTGCGGTTGGCTAGCATCTTCATCGTCAGGGAGACGGTGTCGGCGGTGTGTAAGGCGCGCCGACGACGGGAACCGCCTCGGGGTCGCCCTCCACCGCTACCGTCTCAAAATAGACCCATCCGCTCTCGCCTTCGTCGGTGCAGCAGATCAGGTACCAGGTGCTGTTGTCGATGCGACCGATAAGCGTAAAGCGCTCGCCACGGCTAATCACGGCAACGACCTCATAGTCGGTGTTGGGCCCGCGGCGCAAGTTGACCCGGTTTGCCGCCACCTCTGCCCGCGCCAGGATGGGTGTGGGCGTAACAGTCGGCGTCGGCGAGGGGGGCGGAGTCCACGACGGCGTGGGCGTGGCAGTCGCGCTGGGGCTCGGGGTAAATGTTGGCGTCGCAGTTGCGGTTGCTGACGGCGTGAGTGTGCTGGTGGGACTGGGTGTCGCCGTTTCTGCGTCGAGGATCATCCTGGCCTCCCCCTCAGGCGTCCGGTGCGGGCCACCGTCAGCCATGGAAGCGCCGCCGCCGCCGGACGCCAGAGCGTCCGCTACCCCCGTTGTCTGGTCCGGCGGCAGCGCGGCTGCCGCCCCTGCCTGGTCGCGCGTCAGCCACCACAGGCCGCTCAGGAGGAGGAGCAGGGCGATCGCCGCAGCGCCTATAAAGAGCATTCGTTTGAGGGCTTCGCCGTTGTCCGAGTGCGCGCGCAGTGATGGCAGGAGCGGCGTACCCTCAGGCTGATCAAACATTGGACAGGCGGCGTAGTCGGTAGTCAGACACGAGGCTTGCTGGTGTTCGTTCT
>JAWVYW010000067.1:0-18637 GCA_033722535.1 Promineifilaceae bacterium (SeqCode) | reverse complement strand
GATTGCAATTAGAGGAAGAGACAGAGGGGCTTTAGCTGCCGACCCTTTCGGCGTCTTCGTGCGCTGCCAATATCAGCGCCTGCTTCAGCTCCCAAAGACGCTCGCTGAGCGAAACGTGATAAATGTGGGGGTACATGAGGCGCTTGACGCCGATGTCGAGTCGCTCGAGGTCAGCCGCCCGTTGGGCGCGAATCGCCTCGATAGACGGGCGTTCGTAGACCAGCGCTCCGTCGAGCAGCACATCCACCAGCAGTGGCTCCATGTGGGAGATGTGGCTGTGGTCGAGAATGCGGTAGGTGCCAAACTCCGTCGGGTGGTGCAGGAGGAGGCGCTCCATCTGGCGTGGATTCTCGTCGGCAAGGGCGAGAAGATCGGCCGTCGCCTTTCCCCGCTCGTCATAGAGGCGCCAGGCCCGCTTCTGACCGGGATTGGGAATCTTGGCGGTCGACTCGCTGATCTTAATCGCCGGCGTCCAGCCCTCCGGACCGTCGATGGCGACCAACTTGTAGACGCCGTCCAAGGCGGCGTCGGCGGCGGAGGTGATAAGCCGGGTGCCGACGCCGTACACCAGACGGCCGATAATCCGATCCGCATCGAGCCCATAACGTGGCGCTTCGTCGGCGATCTGGGTTTGTATCTGCCAGATCGTCAGCTCGTCCAGTTGGTTGGAGAGGACGATGGCGGTGTCCTCAAAGCCGGCGGCGTTCAGGAGCAGGGCTGACTGCACGCTGAGGTGCGCCAGATCGCCGGAGTCGAGGCGGATTCCCACCGGGCGGTGGCCTTTGCGCCGGAGCTCTTCGAAGACCCGGATCGCATTCGGTACGCCGCTCTCGAGCGTGTCGATGGTGTCGACGAGGAGGAGGCAGTTGTCGGGATACACCTCGGCATACGCCCGGAAGGCGCCCAGCTCCCCCTCGCCGAGCGCCATGAAGACCTGGACCATGCTGTGCGCGTGGGTCCCCTTTGGCGGGTAACCCAGCACCTTCGAAATGCCGACGTTGGAGGTGAAGTCTGCGCCGCCGATGAGGGCAGCGCGGGCGCCGGCATTCACGCCGCGCTCGTGACCGCGACGCATGCCGAACTCCAACAGCATCTGTCCGCGGGTGACGGTGTGAAGGCGGGCGGCTTTGGTCGCGATCAGCGTCTGGTAATTGAGCTTATTGAGCAGCGCCGTCTCCAGAATCTGAGCCATCGCCAGCGGCCCCTCGACTACCGTCAGAGGTACGTTCGGATGGACGACGCGCCCTTCGGGAATGGCGCGCAGGGTAATGCTTTCGAAGGCCCGGTCGCGCCGCAGCCAGCCGAGGAAGTCGTCGTCGAAAGTGCGACGCCCGCTCGCCTCGCGCAGGCTGCGCAGGTACTCGAGATCCTCAGCGCGAAACGTCGCGCGCTCCATCCAGTCGAGCAGCCAGTCGAGGCCGGCGCTGATGCAGAAGCCGGCCTGATGCTCGCCATAATCGGGATAGCTGCGGAAGAAGTGGTCGAACTGCGCCGGCATCTCGTGCAGGCCCTGGCGATAGTAGAGCTGGGCCATCGTCAGCTGGTACATGTCGGTGAAGAGGATTCCTTCGGCAGTTCGCTGTTCTTCCCAGTTCATTCAGGCGTCTCGCTCTGGCCAGTGTGGCCCTACGTTTTCCCCGCTGCTTTCACCGCAGGTGAACGGCTGCTCGTGCTGCGCCGCTGCTCGTGCTGCGCCCCTGGTGATGCTGCGCCTACTCTCCGACGCGTCGCGCCAGCAGCAGCGCGACGGCAATAGCGATCAGCAAGAAACCGGCGATGGCAATCCAGACGATGAGGCTGACGCCGGCGCCGCCCTGGTCGACCGTCTCTGCCTCGGACGCCATCTCCTCCAGCGTCCCCAGCTCATCATCGTCCGCACCGGGAATAGGCGTCGCCGGATCGGCGACGATGATCGTCTCGGCGTCACCTTCACCTTCCCCTGGATCGCCTTCTGTTTCTCCCTCCGCTCCGGTGCGCCGTGCCCCCTCGTTTGGACCGGCGCCCTGCACCCGCGTTTCTGCGCCATCCTCCGCTTCGGCTACCGTTGGCGAGGGTTCCGCTGTTGGCGTCGCCGTCGCCTGCGTCTGCGCCGAGCTATCGTCCGGGGGGCTGGTTGCCGTCGCGGCGGGGCGAGTCGCAGTCGCTGTCGGCTCGGCGCCCGTTGCGCCACTGGGTGTGTTGGTCGGGGCGGGCAGCGGCGTGTTGGTCGCCGTCGGTCGCGGCGTGTTCGTCGGCCCTGGCGTTGCCGTGGCATTGGGGTCCGGGGTCGGCGTGATCGTGGGAATGGTGCGGTTTTGCGCGGCGGCGGGTGCGGAGATGCCGGCGGCAGCCAGCCCGACCGCAACTGCCAGGATCAGGCCGGTTGCCAGGAGAAACCAGCTTCTACGATAACTCATGTCCTCACCTCTCGCGGTAGGTAACGTTAAAGCGCTTATCCGTGTCCAGCGTCGTCCTGAAGATTATCGTATCTCCGTCAACCCTCTCCGGCGCCGGTGTCGCCTCGACAAGCACAGCGCCTTCGGGAAGGGCGACACGAACGGTCAGCTCGCGCAGACTCGCCCCGGCCTGGCGCACGACCCGCAGGTCATAGCTCTGGCTATCGCCGCTGTCCTGCACGACGTCGGGCAGTGCATAGCGATAGTTGCTTTCCTCCGTCGTCCCCGGCGGCACGATCAGGAAGTTGCCGACGACGCCCAGGCCGCTCGGATCGTCGGCGATGACAACCGCTCCCCCTTCCCAGCCTTCGGCAAAGGTGAACGCATCCGCTGGTACCGGGTGCTCGCTCGCTGCCAGTAGCTCCGTGCCGGGAGGCACGTATAGACGGAGGTAGTTCCAGTAGCAATCCTGTACCAGATCTTCATAGCTGGTAAGATTGACATAGTCCGCTCCATGGCGGCAGGTATCGGGGCCGGTGCCGGTATGCTCGTAGACGACGGTCAGATCGGCAGTCGCCTCCCCGCTGTCGTGCAGGGCGACGCTGTAGTCCATGCTGCTCTCGATGACGCGGTTGACCTTATTGTAACCGACGTTCGTATCCACAACGAGCAGGAGATCCTGCTCCGGCGGCGCCTGCAGCCGCCCGTCCCAATCCAGTTCGTCGAGCACGGCGGCGACGGCAGGGTCACGAACGTAGATCTGGAGATGCTTCTCGGCGAGCGCGCGCTGAATGACGTCGGCGGCAAAAAGCGGGTCGATAGCAGCCAGATTGCCGAAGAGGCGCATCCGCACGGCGTCGGCTAAGGGACCGAGGAACCCTTTACGGTCTCTTACCCAGGCGGCCCCTTCTTCTTCGTCGGAGGGTCCCCACGCTGCTTGAAGGCTAGCGCTAAGATTGCTGGCGTTAATCGGTTGTTCCAGATTGGGAAGCGTCACCGGACCGGTAATCTGCAACAACATCCCCAGGAACTGCTGGTCGAAGGCGATGACACCGTCTACCGGCGGCGCATCCTGACCGTAGCGATAGAGGGCGATTGCCTGTTCGGCAGAGTAGGGGAAGTCAGGCCAAAAGTTAGCGTCGCGGAAGAGCAAAAGTTCCAGTCCCATCAGTTGCTTTAGCGCCGCCGGCGCCGGGCCATAGGGCTTGCTGAGGGTCCACCTACCCTCCTCCCAGGCGTCGACGAGACTGGCGTCCAGAAACTGCATGTCGAAGATGTTGCCTTCGGCAACGGTCATTAAGCCGGCGCCGGAAATGAAGCCGCCGGTAGGCCGGAGCTCGTCCTCGTTCTGCGCGAGGAGCAGGTAGGTTCGCGGTGTGTCGCTCCCCATGATCTGCGGCAACAGCGGCAGGATCGCCATGCTCTCTACAAGGTGGCTGCGCTGGTCGTACTGGTCGAGAAGCTGCCGGACACGCCAGGGTAGACGCTCTGGATCTTCGACCTCGGTGCGAATTGCGGCGCGCGCGGCGGCGACCCGCTCCATCTCCAGGGTGGCGCGCGCTAGTTGTGGCTGCGCCGCATCGACGACGGCGATCAGTTGGGCGACAGTCCCATCCTGCCCTTCTCCTTCCTGAATGATGGTCAGCGCCGGTTGAAGACCATCAAAGGCGAGAACGGCGGCCGCCGTGCCGGCGTCGGCCATCTCCATCAGGTGGGGAGCTGCTTCAGCCAGTGGTCCGACGCGCGGCAGCCAACCGAACGCGGGCGCTGCCCAGAGGAAGGGCGCGCTGGCCCGTTCCAGAACGACCACGTCCTGGCGGATGCCCACGACGAGTGCTTCCGTCGCCTCGGGGTCGACGTTCATCGGGCCGTCGGCGAGCAACGCTTCCACCTCCCGCTGACTGTTCAGCAGTGACTGCCCCGCCTGCCAGACCTGCCAGGCAGTCGCTATCCCGCCGATCAGCACGAGCAGCAGTCCCAGCATTAGCATCCAGCGCGCCCCACTGCCCGCCATTAAGCCGCCTTCTTCTCTTTCTATATCGCTCTCTTGTTCTTTAGAAATAGCCAATATCTCTCCTCTTCTCGCGCTGCTTCTTACCCCTCAGCGGAGGGGGTATTGGAGGCACAGGTAAGCAGAAAGGTCTGTTCCGGTTCCGGCGCTAGCACTGTACGGCACACGGTGCGATCCGGCCATTCGCCGGCTGCCAGGCGTTCGTAGGCAGTCGCCGCGCGCAGGTCTGGCTCGTGGTAGTGGCGGCTCAGGCGCGTGCGGTACCAGTCGAAGGCAAATAAATTGACGTCCGCTACTATCAGATCCGGTCGTTGCGCCTCCACAAAGTGCATGTACCAGAGCGTGAACGTCGTGCGATCGCCATCCGTCAGCAAGAGCGCGTCCGGCGGCGCCTCGGCCAGTACCGCCTCGGCTGCCGCGCGCGCCTCAAAGCGACCCGCCACGAAGTCGTCGCGGTGGCCGACGCGCTGAAAGTTTAGCATGAGTAAGAGCATGGGCAAAAGGAAGGCCAGCCAGGATGAGCGCAGCATAATATTCGCCAGGGGTAGAACGAGCAGGAGGAGGGCCGGCAGAAGATAGACGAAGGCATCGTCGTTGCGGTAGCCAAAGGCGTAGACGAGGTAAAGGCCGGCGCTGAGGAGTAGGGGCGCCAGGCGGCGCTGCCTCTCAGGCCACGTTTCGCTGATCGCTACGGCCACCAGAGGCAGGCCGATCCACGCGAACTGCGCGAAGAGCTCGCGGCTCCACAGCAGTAGGCGCTGTCCCCACTCGGCGCGCGGCAGGGCCAGCACGTTGCCGCCGTAGAGCTGGCCAGTGACCAGCCACCACCACCCGCCGAGCGTCTCCGGCCGTCCCCAGACCACCGGACTTTCTCCCAGCGCCAGCAGGGGGAGAACGAGGAAGGGCAGTAGGCCGGCGAGAAAGCCGACGCTGATCTGCGACCAGCGCCGTGGCGGCGTCCAGGCCAGCACCAGCGGCGCGAGCAGGAGCGAAGTGAGATGAGTCGTGATGCTGAGCCCGAAGAGCAGGCCCGTCAGCCAGGGCGGGCGGCTGCTGAGCAGCGACCAGACGACGAGGGCGACGAAAAGCAGATTGAGGGCATAGACCTCGGCGATCAGCGCCTGGCTCCATGTCAGCGGCATGAAGGCCAGCGTGAGGCCGGCAGCTATCGGTATCAGGACCGTCGCCGCGTTTTGCGTTGCCGTGGACTCCCGCAGCCAGTGGCCAGTTGCCGCGGCTGCAACGCCCGCCGCCAGCGCGGCGCTGATGGCAGAGAAGAGATTGAAGCGGAAGGCGACGGTGGCTACAGGCAGCAGGCTAAACAGCTTTCCTAGAAGCGTATACGTGGGATAGCCGGGGGGGTGGGGCACACCGAGAGTGACGGCGGCCGTAATAAGATCTCCGGCGTCGCTCCCCTCGTGGGCCCACGTCACATCGGGAGCGACTGTTAACAGGTAGACGGCGAATGCCAGGGCCGCCGTAAGGAAGACAGCCCGTTTCATGGCACGCGCCGGCTCAGCGTGCCCCTTTGCCATCAATGACCGCGGGAATGGTCTGGATGAGCAGCGCCATGTCGCGGCGCAGGGAATAGTGCTCGATATAGTCTAGCTCCAGCCGTACCCGGTGGTCCAGGGGCAGGTCGCCGCGCCCGTTGACCTGCATCGGCCCGGTGATGCCCGGCTTGACAGCAAGGCGGCGCCGGTGCCAGTCGTTGTAGTAGGCGACCACGCGCGCCTCCTCGGGGCGCGGCCCGACGAGGCTCATTTCTCCGCGGAGTACATTCCAGAACTGCGGCAGCTCGTCCAGGCTCCAGCGCCGCAGAAAACGCCCGACGCGCGTCCGCCGCGGGTCGTCGTCCAGTTTGTACACTGGCTCGCCGAGACTATCCAGCGCCACCAGCTCTTCCAGCTTCTCCTCGGCGTCCGGTTGCATGGAGCGGAATTTATAGATCGTGAAGGGACGTCCTCCCTGGCCGATCCGTTCCTGGCGGAAAAAGATGGGCCCCGGCGATTCGAGCTTGATCGCCAGGGCGACGAAGGGGAAGGCGACGGCGGCGACAGCGAGCCCGGCGACAGCGCCGGCGATGTCCAGCGTCCGCTTCACCATATAGCGCGCGCCGCCGATGGTCGGCTGGCGCTCCTGCACTTCCGCCCGCGGGCGCGCCAGCCCCCAGGCATAGCCAAAGCCCAGCCCCAGCGCGCGCAGCGCGAGCAGGCCCGGCGCCACCGGCGCCACGGCGCGATCCCGCCGCCACGTCTTAACGGTGAAGGGCACCGTCGTCAGGAGAAAGAGCACGCCGAAGAGCGCCAGCGGCACAAGGCTCCAGCGGCTGAGCAGCAGACCGGCGAGGGCAACCAGAATCAGCGCCATCAGCCCCATCTGAATCTTCATCACCTGCGGCGTGTGCGAGTCGCTGACGCCACGCTCTGGGAAGCGCCGCACCACCTGCGCCTTCCAGTAGCCGATCGTAAACTTCTTGCGCAGGTAGTCGACGGCAGTCGCCGCGTGCCGGTGGTAGACGACCGCCTCGGGCTGAAAAACCATCGTGTAGCCGCGCGCGGCAAGGCGAAAGCTCAGCTCCTGGTCTTCTAGGTAGGGAAAAGAGGTGTCGAAGCCGTCGTTCGCCAGCAGCACCTCTCGCCGGTATGCGGCGCAGTAGGTGTCGATGAAGTCGATCGTCTCCTGCTGGCGCAGCCGGTCGTACTTATCTTCGTACTCCACCTGCACAAAGCGCGCGACCAGTGACCGCTGGCGCGTAGCGTAGATTCCCTTACAGCCGATAATTTCCGGGTCGACAAAGGGTGCCGTTAACTGCGCCAGCCAATCAGGCACCGGCTCACAGTCGGCATCGGTGAAGCAAATGATCTCCCCGCGCGCTGCCAAGGCGCCGGCGTTGCGCGCTGCCGCCGGTCGCCCCCGCTGCTGGTGCAGGACGACGGCGCCGGCCGCTTGAGCCAGTGCGCCGGTATCGTCGGTAGAGCCATCGTCGACGACGATTACTTCGTAACAGGCGGGATCCAAAGTCTGCTGCCCGAGAGCGACCACACAGCCCTCGATCGTGGCGCGCGCGTTGTGGGCGGGAACGACGACCGAGATTGCCGGTCGCCCGCGACGCTCTTCCCGGATGTCGCTCATGTCGCTTTCCCCCCCCTCACGGCGGCAATCCCGCCAAAGATGATCTGCGGCAGGATAACCACCAGATGGAAGATGAGCGCATAGGCCAGCAGGAGCGACTCCGACTCCACATCCGTCACGGTGCGTAGTGTGTAGACGACGAGAAACTCGAAGACGCCCACTTTGGCTGGCGTCGAGGGAGGCAGCGTACCGACCATGAGGACTGCGTGCAGCGTCGCCGCCGGCAGCAGCTCCGGGGCCAGATCGAACGCCGGAAAAAGGACGAGCGGTGTCAGTATAGAGAGGAGGCCGATCAGCAGCGAGCTGCCCAGCAGGCCCAGCAAAGCGCGCCGGCTGCGCAGTGCAGCAAGCCCCTCCAGGGAGGCGATCATCAGAGGCAGTAGTCGCGCCCGCAGTGCCGCCGGCAGCCACTGCAGGCTCCAGGAGGCGAGCCGCTGCGCCTGTTCGGGATGGGCGGCAAGCAGGAAGAGCGCCACAAGCGCGGCGGCGCCCGCCAGCGCCGATACCCAGACGGCTTCGACGGTAAAACGGGGCAGCACAAAGAAGGGAAGCAGGAGCGCGACGAGGACGACCAGCGTCATCATCTCCAGTACCTTCTCCACCACCAGCGTGCCCAGGGCGCGCGCGCGGCTGACGGAGGCCACTTCGCCCAGCTGGTAAACGCGGGCCACCTCGCCCAGCCGGACAAAGGGGATGGCGGTATTCACAAGCTGGCCCAGCGAAAGTGACCAAAATAAGGCACTGAAAGGAAGCGCGGGCGCGGGCGGGGGAAAGAGCATGCGCCAGCGCCAGCTCTTGGCCGCCATGGTCGCGCTGATCACGACCAGGCCGAGCAGCACGTAAGCGAAGTCGGCCTCGACCACGGCAGCGCGCAGTTCGGCAAAATTGGTGTTCTGCAGCGCCAGGAATAGGCCTACGCCACCCAGCAGTAGGCCCAGCAGTAGGCGCAGCCACGGGATCGACTGCTCTTGTGTGAGGGGGGCGAGCTCCGCGTCAGCTTCCGGCGGGGGACTCCCTGTGCCTTTCTCCGCTATCAACTTTTTCTCCTGTCCGCGTATCATAATCCGCGACTTCTTAGCCGAGACGTTTGTACAGTGGGGGGCGACAGGCGTCAAGCAAAGGCCCTCACCCATCGCGTACGGCAGAAGGATAGTTGCTTCTGCCCCCGCGCCGGCAGGGCTACGCCTCGAGTGGCGCTGCAAGAGGTGTGCCAGGTGTTGCTCCCTTTCGCTTGCCGGCCCAAAGGCGTGCGCTACAATAGCCCTAACGTTTCAGGGAGTAGACTATGTCATTCCGTCGCATGGTGCCTTTCATTCTCATCAATATCGTCGTCTCGGCAGCTGTCGTGCTCGGCATCCTCACGCTCTGGGACGATCGCGTCCCGCAACAGGCCGACGACGCGCCTGCGGCGGCTGCCATCGGTACACTGCCCGCGGAGACGGTTGTCGCCGTCGCCGCCGCAGAGTCGGTGGATGCCGACTCCGAGGCGCAGGAGGCGGAAGCCTCCCCAGAGCCGGACGAGGTGGTTGAGGAAGAGCCGGAACAAGACGCTGATGATGGACCCACTGTACACGTGGTCGCTGCCGGCGATACGCTGGGTAAAATCAGCCAGACCTACGACGTCCCCGTCGAAGATATCGCCGAGGCCAATGGGATTATCAATGTCAATAGCATCTCTGTTGGCCAGGAGCTGGTGATCCCGATCGGCGGCGTCGTCGCTCCGACGGCGACGCCCGCAGAGGAAGCGGAGAGTGACAGCCCGCCGACTCCCATCCCGACGCCGCCGGCGCCGGCGGGGGAGGCAGTGGTCGAAATCGTCGAGGTCGTAGGCGTCGGCGATCTGGCGGAGGAGGCGGTGCGCCTGACCAACAGTGGAACGAGACCGCTATCGCTGCGCGGCTGGGAGCTCTACGACGAACAGGGCCACGTTTATACTTTCGTCGACGTGACACTCTACGGTAGCAGCGAAGCCGGCGGGAGCCCCGCCATTTTGGTCCACACCGAAGCCGGACGTAACGGGCCCGCCGATCTCTTCTGGGGTCGCGAGGTTTCCGTGTGGGAGGCGGGCGAGACCGTCACGTTGCGCGACGCCGAAGGCACCGTGCAGGCATCATTTGTCATTCCCTGATGAGCACCCCTGCGGGAGCCCCCACGGGCTTCTCTGCAGGAAAGTAGATGTCAAGTCAGTCCGAGCGTACGCGGGGCGCGCTACGGCGCCCGCGGATGCCGTTGGACAAGGAGCAAGCAGATGAGTTACCGGGGATTGATGGACCGCAAAGGAGAGCAGTTCGCTTACCTTCATGGCACTACCCTCTATACGCTCGACGACGAGGTAACGGGCCGTCTGCAAGGCAACTATATCGTCGACATGGAAGGAAGCCGCATGTGGCGCGTCGAAGGCGACGCCGTCTATACGCTGGAGGGCGAGCCGGTTGGCTACTTCGGCGCCGAGCGACGTGACGAGTTATACGACTGAAAGTAGAAGAGGAATCAAGGAATAGAGCAAGGATGCGACTCGGCGCGCATATCAGTGTAGCCGGCGGGCTTCACAACGCATTTGAACGGGGAGCGGAAGTCGGTTGCGACTCGATCATGATCTTTACCAAAAGCAACCGGCAGTGGAAGGCGACTCCGCTGACCGAGGACGATATCACCCTGTACCGGGAGGCGGAGGAGAGCCACGCCGGCATCTCGCCCGTCTCTGTTCACGCTAGCTACCTGATCAATCTGGCCTCACCGGACCCTGAACTGCGGGAGAAGTCGTATCAGGCGCTGAAGATTGAGGTCGAGCGGGCCGACGCCATCGGCGCCGCCTTCCTTGTTTTTCACCCCGGCGCATATACACAGGGTGACGAGGAATCGGGCCTGAACAACATCGCCGCGGCCCTGAACCGTCTACTGGAGGAGACGGAGGGATGCGAGACGAAGATCTGCCTCGAGACAATGGCCGGCACCGGTACGACCCTGGGCCATCGGTTCGAGCATCTGGCCTACCTGATCGAGGCGACCGGCGCCCATGAGCGGATCGGCGTCTGTTTCGATACCTGTCATGTCTTCGCCGCCGGCTACGATATTCGTTCGCCAGAGGCCTACGCCGCCACGATGGAGGAGTTCGATCGCGTCGTGGGCCTCGAGCGCATCTGCTGCTTTCACTTCAACGATAGCCGCCATGAGCTTGGCTCTAACAAGGACCGCCATCAGCACATCGGCGAGGGCCACATCGGCCTCGACGGGTTTGCCAACTTCCTCAATGACCTCCGCTTCGTCGACCATCCGGCTCACCTGGAGACGCCGAAGACGGAAGAGGACGAGGAAGAGGGGGAAATCGAGATGGATCCGATCAACCTGGGTCGGCTGCGGGAGCTGCTGGAGTCAGCGGAGTCACCTTGAATAATGCCCTCCCTCTGCTGCGCCGCTTGAGGTTCTATCAGCGCTGCAGGCGGAAGACAGGTCCTTCCGGCAGCAGCTGGAGCCCGCGCAGGTTGCGCAGATTATAATAGGCGGGATCGTCGGCGGCGAGGTAAATCGGCCTATTTGCTTCCTGCGCCGCCACCAGTGGGGCCAGATCCTGGCCCGGCTCAATTTTGACCAGAGTCACGTCCTCGCGCAGCCCTTCTACGACCTGGAGATAACGCAGCGTTTCCAGCGGCGTATGGTCGGCGATCAGCACGGCTTCGTCGGCAAGCGCTGCCAGCGTCTGCCACCCATAGTCGGCGGCGCCGCGGTACTCCGCTTTGCCGGGCCAGAGAAAAAAGGTGTTCGGCTCACGGCCGGGGAGAGTGCGAATGCCCAGAGGGTTGGCGCCGGCGGCGACGAGCAGGCGCGGCACACTGTAGTAGCTGACGAGGGGCGCAAGGACCAGCAGCGCCAGCCCAACCGCAGCGAAGAGAGGGCCTGGGGAGAAGCGTCGTCGGAGCGCGCGCCAGGCTGCTTCCCAGCCGGCGCCCGCAAAGAGGGCAAAGACGAGGTAGCCGGGCAGGAAGAAGACATAGCGATCGTTGACCCGATAACTGATGGCGAAGAAGACGTCGGTGAGGTAAAGGAGGAAGAGGGCGTTCCACAGCGCGGGGTGCGCCCCGCTCAGGCGGTCGACAATGCCCCAGATGCCCAACAAAAACGCAAGACCGACAAATTGCAGTCCCAGAAAGCCGATCCACATCCCGACGTCTACCAGCAGCGTGTGGGGGGCGAAGTCGAAGAACGCGGGCGCGAAGTCGACGCCGGCGTGAGTGAAGTAGAGGCGGAGGGCCACCGGCAGCGACACGTCGGCGCGCGCGGCGATCTGGCTCGAGACGACGGCAAAGAAGGGGAGCAGCCCGAGCAGTGCGGCGAGCATCAGGAGCAGCCATGCCCGGCGCGTCAGCCACCTTCGCCGCTGCCAGAGAAGAAACGCAGCCGCAGGTAGCAGCAGCAGCGCCATCTGGTGCGCCAGGAGCGTGGTACCAAAAAGGGCTGCGGCGACGTAGATCGCTCTGTTGTCGCCCCGCCGCCAACGCGCCACCAACAGGAGTAAAAGAGCCAGGAAGAGTGTGAAGACGGTGTAGACCTCCGCCCGTACGGCGTGCATCCAGAAGGTATGCCCCACCGCCAGGCTGACCACGGCAACCGTCGCCCCCATCTCGCTCAGCTCCAGCGCGCGGGCAGCCAGGTAGAGGACGAGCAGCGTCGCCGCCGCGGCGACCGCCGACAACAGGTTGACGCGAAAGGCGATGTCGCCCCAGGGTAGGCGGGCAAAGAGGCGCGCCGCCTGCAGCCACAGCCAGTGTCCGCTGCCGTCGGCTGGTAATTCCCCGGTAAAGGCGGCGCGCTGGAACCCGGCGTCATCTCCCCAGAGAACGGTGGGAGCCAGCGTGGAGAGGTAAAACAGGAAGAAAAGAGCACTCAGTAGCCAGGGCCACAGAGCGCGGACCCAATGCTTAACTTCCGCCTTGGAGGGTCGGGTCACCGCCCGCCGCTGTCCAATGGGGGTCGCGCCACTCGCCTGAGGCATGATGCCCCGCCCGTCCGTTAACGCTCGACAGTTACGGCGGTGACCGTCTCTACGCTGACGACACCCTCCAGCCCATTCAGCGCCCGTTCTAGCTCTCCACACATGGCAAAGGTGTGGGGGAAGCTCATCGCCAGCGCCAGCCCTTGCAGGCGCAGCAGGAGGGTGTCCTGCGCCGGCGCTGCATCATAGCGCTGGCAGAGCGTGACGGCCTGGCGGAAGGTGCTCTGCCACGGTGCAGCGGGATTGACGGCGACGACAACTTCCCGCCCGGCGCCTGGTTGCGCGCCGCCTGCGGTTGGCGCGCCGCCTGGAGTCGGCGCACCGGCTACGGGCTCCCGCTCTGCTGGCGCTGCGCCGCTTGCTCGATGTACGTTGCCGCCACCGTTACGGGTGGCGCCATTGCTTCCCCTGGCTGGCGTCGCATTTGCCGTGGGGACGCCCGCCGACAGGGCCGCCGGTGTGGCGGTTGTCTCGTCCTCCCAATTCGGGGGTGGGGGAGGGCTGCCCGACATCGACGCCGCTCCGTCGTCCGGAAGTCCGTAGTCGCCAGGCATCTCACGGACAGCGCGGTTGCCGGCGCCGTTGCGCCGCCTGCGCTGGCGGCCTACGGGCGCTTCCGCTGCCTGCACGTGCTCAATGGACGTCTGCACGCGGTCGGCAATCAGAGAGACATCCTCCTCGTCGGACTGTACCTTGCCAGTGACCAGCACCACCTGATCGACCTGCACGTCGTCCCGGCACGCCTTCCACGTGCGCGGGAAGAGAAGCAGGTCGACCCGCCCCTCCAAATCCTCCAGCACACCGAAGGCCATCGGGTCGCCCTTGCGGGTCGTGTGCGGGCGCAGGGCGCTGATCATGCCGGCGACCCGCACACCCTTGCCGTTCCAGGTGCTGTCCAGCTCGGAAATAGCGGCGTTCGTGTAGGGGGCAAGCACCGCCAGCGGGCGTTCCAGGGGATGTTCAGAGACGTGCACCCCGAGCGCCTCCTTCTCCCACTCCAGCAGCGTGCGGTGAGCAACCTCGTCCACGTCCGCCTCTGCACGCAGCAGGTCGACGTCCATCTCCACGCTGCCCCCGGAGAGGGCGCCGAAGAGGCTCATCTGCCCCACCGAAGCAGCCTCGTGGTGGGTGCCGCTGTAGCTCATGAGGCGGTCGAGCGCGTCCATCAACTGCGCCGGGGAGCCCCAGCTGCCGAGGGCGCGCGCCTTGATCAGGTACTCCAGCGCGCGCCGGCCCACGCGGCGCAGGTCCACGCGCTCGCACAGGTCCTGGAGGCTCTCGAACGGCCCCTCGGCGGTGCGCTCTTCCAGAATCGTCTGGATGGCTCCTTCGCCGGCGTTTTTAATCGCCCCCAGGCCGAAGCGGATCGTCTGTCGCTCGCGGTCATCCTCGATGGTGAAGTCGAGCATTGAGCGATTTATATCTGGCGGCTCGATCTCGATCCCCAGACTCTTGGCCTCTGCAAAATAACGGCGTACTTTATCGCTGTTGTCTCGCTCCACCGAAAGCATGGCGGTCAGATATTCGACCGGGTAGTGCGCCTTCAGGAAAGCGGTCTGGCAGGTGACCTTGGCGTAGTCAGCAGCGTGAGACTTGTTGAAGCCATAACGTGCAAAATATTCAATGTCGCCCCAGATCGCCTCGCACACCTCGCGCGCGTAGCCGCGCTTCATCGCGCCTTCGATAAAGAGCGAGCGGTGCTTGTCGATGAGCTTCTTTTTCTTCTTGCCGACTGCTTTGCGGATCATGTCCGCCTCGCCCGGTTCATAGCCGGCAAACTCAGTGGCGATGCGGATGATCTGCTCCTGGTAGACGAGGATACCATAGGTGTCCTGCAGGATTGGCTCCAGATCGGGATGGTGGAACGCGACTTCCTGTTTGCCGTGCATCCGGGCGATGTAGGTTGGGATATTTTCCATCGGACCCGGACGGTATAAGCTGATGGCAGCGGTGATGTGGTCGAAGCGGCGTGGCTTCATCTCCATCATCAGCCGCCGCATGCCTGCCCCTTCCACCTGGAAAACACCGGCGACCTGCCCCTGGCTCAACATCTCGAAGGCCGCTTCCGGTTTCTTCTCAGGGTCCGGGCCGACATGACCCTCGTCGTAGGGGATGTTGTCCATATCGTACGAGACGCCGTAGCGCGCTTCGATCAGGCGCGCCGCGCGGCGCATCACCGTCAGCGTGCTTAGCCCCAGGAAGTCGACCTTGAGCAGCCCGATCGATTCGACGATCTCCATCGGCCACTGGGTGACACGATCCACACCGCCCAGCCCCTCGTCGCCACTCGTGGGGCGGTTGAGGGGCACGTACTCGTGCAGAGGCCGATCGGAGACGATAACGCCCGCGGCGTGGCTGCTGGCGTGGCGCGAGATTCCTTCCAGGTTGCGCGCCGTATCGAGCAGGGTGCGGATCTCCTCCTCGCGCCGGTACCGCTCTTCTAGCTCGGCGGAGTAAAACTCATGCTCCTTGTCGAGGACGTCGTCGATCTTCGCGGGCTTACCGGGAATGGCGGGCACCATCCGGGCGACGGCGTCCACCTCCGGCAAAGCCATGTCGAGCGCGCGCCCCACGTCGCGAATGGCGGCGCGGGCGCCGAGGGTACCGAAGGTGATAATCTGCGCCACTTTCTCGCGCCCGTAGCGGCGCATCGTATACTCCACCATCTCGTGGCGCGCGTCGTCAGGGTAATCGAGGTCGATGTCGGGCATCGAAACACGCCCGGGGTTGAGAAAGCGCTCGAAGATGAGGCCGTTTTCGAGGGGATCGATGTTTGTAATGCCCAGCGTGTACGCGACCACCGAGCCGGCGCCGGAGCCACGCACGTTCCACCAGATGTCATTCTCTTTCCACTCGGAGTAGCTGCTGTACGGGTGGGGATCGCCGTGCTTTTCCCACCAGTCGTCGCTGCGCGCCGCCCACTCGCACAGATCCCAGACGATCAGGAAGTAGCTGTCGAACCCCATGCGGTTGATGAGGTTTAGCTCGTGGTCGAGCCGCATGCGCAGCTTTTCGTCGTGGGTGGCGCGGTTCTCGCCATAGCGCCAGACAAGCCCCTCCTCACATAGGCGGCGCAGGTAGCTCGGCGCCGTTTCTCCGGCGGGCACCTCGAAATCGGGCAGGTGGTAGCCTTCGCTGTCGAGGAGCACGTTGCACATCTCGGCGATACGCAGGCTGTTGTCCAGCGCGCCTGGAATGTGGCCGAAGAGCCGGTGCATCTCGTCATAAGATTTGAGGTAGTATCCCTGGTCCGAAAAGCGCAGTCGCTTCTGATCTTCGACAGTCGCGCCGGTCTGAATGCAGAGGAGGACGTCGTGGGCGGTGGCGTCTTCGGCGCGCGTATAGTGGACGTCGTTCGTCGCCAGAAAGCCGAGGCCAAAGTGGTCGGCCATCTCCACGAGATCTTTGTTAATGGCGGTCAGCTCGGGAATGCTATGTTCCTGGAGCTCGATGAAGAGGCGGTCGCGCCCGAAGATGTCGACGTACTCGCCCAGCAGTCGCCGCGCACGCGACGGATCGCCGTCGCCAATGGCGCGCGGAATTTCGGCTGCCATGCAGCCGGTGGTGGCAATGAGGCCCTCGCTGTGGCGGGCCATGAATTCACGGTCGATGCGCGGCTTGTAGTAGTATCCTTCGAGATGGGCGGCGCTGGCAATCTTGAGCAGGTTCAGGTAACCGGTCTGGTTCTGGGCCAGCAGCAGCATGTGGAAGCGATGCTTGTCGAGCTGGGGATCGCGATCGGTCATACCGCGCGCCGCCAAGTAGGTCTCGATGCCAATGATCGGTTTGATCCCGACCTTCGTCGCCGCCCGGTAAAAAGGCATCACGCCGTACATCGCGCCGTGATCGGTAAGCGCGATCGCCGGTTGGTTCAGCTCAACTGCCCGCTGTACCAAGCGGTCGATGCGGCTCATGCCGTCGAGCAGAGAGAATTCGCTGTGGACGTGAAGGTGGACGAAAGGCTTATGTTCGCTCATCGTTTTTGATACCTGGCACCCATTGTACTGACACTGAAAGTATTGTTGCACTACCCCGCACGCCGTCAGTATAGCACATCGACCATACAGACGGGAGACCGCGGCGAAATTTTAAGCAAAGTAGTAGCATTATCCGTGCTCGCCGCTACCGACGCTCATAGACACTATTGTGCCGCAGAACCGGCAATTGGCACATCACGCGCCGATAAGTAAAATCCTTAGTTGACGGTAACCGGAGGAAAGAGAGATCGATGGACTACGTCGTAAAACGAATGTACCCGGGAGGGGAGACGCTTCCTAACTATCATCTGCTAGACGCCGACGAGCGGCTGGTAATGGTGGCCGATCAACTGGTGGCGCAGGAACTGGATGCGCGGCGGCAGGTGCGCCTTGCCGAACCGGATGGTCGCCTCGTAGCGACGATCGATCTGCCGCGCGAGACGGAAGCGCCTGAGACGTTGGAAGAGGCGGAGTATCCTGTCATTCAGGATTACGCCGTCTACGGGATCTTTATGCCCCACCGCCCGGGCGCGTCAGTGCGCGCTGACGATAGTATTTATCTGACGGTCGAGGTGGAGGGGGAGACGTGGCTGGTGCTGCCTGCTCGTGAGGAGCCGGGGTGCTACAGCCTGTACGACGAGACGCCATCAGGCATCCATACCATCCCGGACGTCACCGAGCTACCGCTGCCGGAGCCGGTGGGACGTATTTGCTACACCGGCGAGAGCTACGGCTACCTCGTCGACCTGCCGCCGGACCGCCTGGACAATACGGAGGTCTTCCTCCTGTCGCTCGCCTTCCTGCTCGACCGCCTGGTCCAACTTTAGCACACCTCTCACGACTCCAGCCCCACCCAGACCGTCTTCACCTGTGTGTAGAGGTCCAGCGCCTCTTTGCCCATTTCACGGCCGAAACCGCTTTCCTTGTAGCCGCCAAAGGGCGCCGCAGCGTCGAAGAGCCCGTAGTTATTGATCCAGATGGTGCCGGCCTCAATGGCCTGCGCATAGCGGTGGGCCTTGCTTACGTCCTGTGTCCAGACGCCGGCTGCCAGGCCGTAACGCGTCTCGTTGGCCCGCGCCACCAGCTCATCCCACTCGTCAAAGGGAGTCACGGCGACCACCGGTCCAAAGATCTCTTCACGCACCAGGTCCAGTTCGTCCTCTTCGTGGGCGAAGATCGTCGGGCGCAGGAAGTAGCCGCCTTCCAGATCGCCGCCGATACGCTCGCCGCCGCAGACGATCTCTGCGCCCGCTACCCGGCCGCTCTCGATAAAGCCCATCACGCGCGTCAACTGCTCTTCGGAGACGAGGGGGCCAAGGTGGGGCTTCCCTACCAGCCCCGGCCCAACCCGAATTCGCTCTGCCTGTTCGCGTAGACCTTCGACCGCTTCGTCGTACACGGCACGCTCGATAAAGAGGCGTGATCCGGCCACACATTCCTGACCGGCGGTACTGAAGGCGGCCCAGGTGGCACCGCGAACGGCGCCGGTAAGGTCGGCATCCGCAAAAATAACGTTGGGCGATTTGCCGCCCAGCTCCAGGCTGACCCGCTTCAGATTACTCTGCGCCGCTGCTTCCATGACGCGCCGCCCGACGGCGGTGCTGCCGGTGAAGGCGATCTTGTCGATATCCATGTGGTGCGTCATCGTCGCGCCGGTCGGCTCGCCGGGGCCGGTGAGGACATTGACCACTCCTTCGGGAAAGCCGGCGTCTGCAATCAGCTCCGCCAGCCGCAGTGCCGTCAGCGGTGTCTGCTCTGCCGGCTTGAGAACACAGGTGTTGCCGCAAGCCAACGCCGGCGCCAGCTTCCAGGCGCACATCAACAGTGGGAAGTTCCACGGGATAATCAGGCCGACGACCCCCATTGGCTCGCGTAGCGTGTACACAAACTGGCTCGGGATTGAGACGGGGATGGTGCTGCCCTCCAGCTTGCTTGCCCAGCCGGCATAGTAGCGGAAGTGGCGCGCTGCGAAGGGTATGTCGCCATAGCGCGCGACGCGCAGCGGCTTGCCGTTGTCCAGGACTTCCAGTTCTGCCAGCTCGTCAGCGTGCTCTTCGATCAGCTCGGCGACCTTCCACAGCAGCTGGGCCCGCTTCTGGGGGCTCGTCTTGTGCCGCCACGGGCCACCGAAAGCTGCACGCGCCGCCTG
>JAWVYW010000066.1:0-18915 GCA_033722535.1 Promineifilaceae bacterium (SeqCode) | reverse complement strand
AGGGTGAAGGAGACGGCCTCGCCTACCTGCTCCCCGACGTTGTCGGCGACGAGCGCCTCCAGCGACGGATTAAAGACATCCAGCACCAGCCGTCCGCCCTCCTCCAGATGGCGCCAGATGGTGCGAAGGCACGCCATCTGGTCGGCGACGGCGAGCAGGTGCTGCAAGGGGCGGAAGGGGATCGTCGCCAGCGGGAAGGTGCGGCCCAGGGCAAAGGAGCGCATGTCGGCGCGAATAAGCTGTACGCGATCCCGGACCGCCGCCGGCTCTTGCTGTAGCCGCTCGCGGCATACCCGCAGCATAGCCGGCGACAGGTCGATACCGGTCACCGCCAGCCCGGTGCGCGCGGTAGGAATGAGCACGCGCCCGGTGCCGCAGCCGACTTCCAGCACGGGTCCGCCCCACTCCTGGGCTGCCTCCACATAGAAGCCGACGTCGGGGCGGCGCCGGTACGGGGTGACGTAGTCGTAGAGGTCGGCAATGGCGCCGTAGTCGGATCCGATCAGCTGCGGCGCGCCCTGTTCGCGCGCCGTCACACTGACTGCTCCAGCCGCTCCGGCTCGCCGCGACCTTTGAAGAAAAAGCCGCCGAGCAAGCCGAAGATGAAGCCGCCAATGTGGGCGAAGAAGGCGACGCCGCGGGTCTGCGCTGTCTCGGCGCCGAGACTGCCGATGCCATTGAAGAGCTGCATCACGAACCAGATGCCGATAAAGACGAGGGCCGAGGTGCGGGTGATGCCGGCGCGCATCGTCAGGACGCGCACGCGCGCCTCGGGGAACATGACGATGTAGGCGCCAAGAATGGCGGCGACGGCGCCGCTGGCTCCGACGCTGGTCACGGTGCTACCGCTGTTGACGAGGATGTGCACCGCGGAAGCGGCAAGGCCGCCGAGCAGGTAGAAGATCAGATAGGGGATGTGCCCCATCGCGGCTTCGACGTTGTCGCCGAAGACCCACAGAAAGAGCATGTTGCCGATGAGGTGCAGCCAGCCGCCATGGAGGAACATCGACGTGAGCAGCGTATAGAGCTGGTCGCCTTCCAGAATCTCCGCGGGCACGACGCCATACGTCTGGAAGAGCTGCTCCAGCCCGCCGCCGACGGTGAGCTGGAGGAGAAAGACGAGCACGTTGATCACGATCAGGGCGATGGTCACGATGCCCGGTCCGGCGCCTCTTACTTCGGTGTCACTGACGGGAAACATAGAAACCTCCTCTCTGGCAGGCGAAAGACAGGATACAGCACACGCGGCGGCCTGCGCGCCGCATTCATTGTAAACCACGTGGGGCGACGGGTGGCTATTACTGGGGTACAGGCGAAGTCATAAATTCAGGTATAAGAAGCGCCGCCTGCTCCGCTCGCACCTAGGCAGAGGGAAGTTCAGCAATGGGGGAGCTTCAACTTTGCCAGGTGGAAAATGGGTCCCGGCACCGCGCCGGGACCCACTTCTTCTTTTGCATAGCTCTGCTCAGCGCCCGACGCGGCGCGCAGTACCAGCCTGCGCGCCTTGCGCCTGCCTTCCTTCACTTGATCTGCAGTTTCACCTCCTCGAAGGTGAGGTGATAGAAGAAGGAGAAGAATGGCGGTATGTTCGCCGCCTCCGGCTCGACTGTGGGGGCGTCGTGGAAGACCAGGTGGAATTCCAGGTCGCTCGCATCGATGTCCCCCGCCTCGCCTTGCAGGCCCGGATGGTAGATTGCGCCGCCGTTCACCGTCACCGTTCCGTCCGCGTTGCGCACGCCTTCGGTCGTCATCGTGTGGGCGACCCATAGCGGTGCCGGGCTACCGTCCTGGTAGGGGTTGGCGAACGGTTTCCCGTTCAGGGTCACTGCGGCGGGGCCCCAGGTCGCCACGTAGTTAAAGATGGTGGGGAGGACAGGGCCGCCGGCGGTGGTATCGCCGTGCAGGTAAACATTCGCGGGCATCGGATCCCCCTCGACGAGTTCGCTCATACCAGTCGCCGTCAAGCGCGCCCCTGCGGCATGTTCTGGCGCCATAAAGACCGTCTGCTCGAAGCGCCAGTCGCCATTGCGGTCCGTCCAGGTAGCTCTGATCCAGCCGGTGTTATCTGTGGGGTTGAGGGTCACCTGCAAGCGGGCATTCGCGAGCTCTACCCGCCCTTCGCCGTCCCACGTGAAAGAGTCGACCGGCTCGGCCGGTACGCCCTGGACGTGTGCCGTCACGTCGCCCATGATTTGCCGGTTCAGCCTCGCCTCACTGGCCCTGATCCTGTACACCGGGTCGGCGTGATCGGCGCTGGCCCCGGAGGGGGCGAAGAAGAATGCCAAGACAGCCACTGCGAGGAGCCCGGCTGCGATCGCGCCGAGCGCTGTATATCTTTTCCCGTTATTCATAGAGTTCTCCTTATGCTCGACGGCGCCGGGCCCGTTTGACCCGGCGCCGTCAGACGCGTACGTCGAGAAACAGAAACAACTGACAGATACCTCAAGCCGCCGTCAATGCGGCGTCTGGCGATCCGCTCAGTCGTGAAGCACAGGCAGCAGGGGGCATTCGAAGTAATCGGGCGGCCCACCTGCGAATGAGCCCTTCGTGATCGTCAGCTTGTCCTTATACATCTGGATGTCGGCCTGCGAAGTGAGGGGGACGCGGTCGGCGGGATTGTTCCAGGTGACCGTCCAGACCTCCCAGCGGCCGCCGTTGTAGTCGGCGTCTCCCGGCGCTGCGTCGCCGATCAGCAGTTGCTGGTCCAGCGTCAGGTTGGGAAAGACGTAGAGGATGTCGAAGGAGTGACCGTTGTTCTCATTGACGGGCAAGGCGCTCAGCCCCTTCGTACCCCACGCCACGCCGTCGACGTAGACGTGCGGGCCGAAGTCGGGCTGCTGTGCCGCGGCGGGCAGGGCGAGCAGCAGGACAAACAACAGCAGGAAAGGTACATATTTTGCTACGTTGGGCATCGTTAACCTCCGATTTGTTCGTCTGTCGACGAAGTGTGATGTCAAGCGAGCCACCCTACGGCAGAACGCCGGCATCTGGGAAAGCTGTGCTCGGGGATGATTGCCGAGTCCAACCGTGATGTGGCCGAATAAGGCCGTCCGTCCGGCTCTGTCGTGCCTGCAAAGCGCTCACGTGTTCATCATGACATCAGTGAAGGGCCGGCGTCTAGCGCCAAGTCGTTCCAATTCATACGCAAATCGTGTCACTCCGGACGCAGTTGCGGAGCGCCATCCATGACATTTACCGAGTGCACGTGAGACATCTGTCACATCTTCCCGACCGCTCCTCATGTTATGATAGGGGCAATGTTCGGCGAAAGAGGGTTGTGAATGCTGCTCGGCGGCAGCCTCAGCCCTCCTTAAGTTGCTGCCATGCGGCGCGACCATGGGGAAACGATGTCCGATCGCTTCTTGTTTCATGACGTTCTGCAACCCTTTGTTGCTCAGAGCGGCCACAGCCTGGGCCAGTTGTCGCGCGCTGCGGGCATTCCGAAGGCGACCATAGCCAACTGGCTGCAGGGACACGTGCGCAAGCCGCGCAAAGTGACAGACCTCCTGAAGTTAGCGGCTGCCCTACATCTCGACGAGGCAGAAGCTTCCCATCTACTCGTGGCGGCAGGCTACCCGCCCCTGGAGCGGCTACGGGGTGAGAACAACGGCGCCGACGCCGAGCTGTTCGCGCCCTGGCCTCCGTCGGGCAGCGAAGCCCGTGCCCCCTTTCAGGCAATCGCCGACCTGGCGACCTTTACCGGCCGGGAGAGCGAGTTAGAAGCGCTGGCACAGGCGCTCCTCCAGCCTCACCACGAGACCATCTACATCCTTCACGGGATGGGCGGGGTCGGAAAGACGACGCTGGCGGCACACCTCGCGTACCGCCTGCGCGCTCACTTTTCCGATGGCGTGCTGTGGGCCTCCCCGCGAAGGACCGACCCGATGGCTATCCTGCTGGCGCTGGCCAGCGCTCTCGGCCATGACGTGGGCGCGTTCACAGACGTGGGCACTCGCAGCGCGGTGGTGCGCGATATCCTGGCGGACAGGCGCGTTCTTATTGTGCTCGACGATGCGGGCAGCAGTGAAGAGGTCCGGCCCTTGCTACCGCCGTCTGGCCCCGCAGCCGTGCTCATCACCACCCGCCAGCGGAATCTGGGCGCGACGTGGGGTGTAAGGGCGTTTCAGATCGGCCCTTTCGCCGCTGATGGAACGGAAGCTCTCGAGTTGTTCGCTCGCATTCTCGGCCGAGAGCGGGTGCAGCAGGAGCGGAAACAGTTCGTCGAGATGGGCCATCTCCTCGGTAACCTGCCGCTGGCTATCGCCGTTGCGGCCTGCCGCCTGGCCCATGAAAGCAACTGGGCAACGGCCGACTTTCTGGAGCGGCTGCACTGCGAGCAACAGCGGCTGGACCAACTGGCGAGCGGGCAGGAGAGCGTCCGGCTCTCCTTCAACCTCAGCTTCGAAGCGCTCTCTCCCGAACAACAACGCCTCTTTTCCGCCCTGGGTGCGTTGGGCGGCGAGGATTTCGGTGTGGAAGCCGCCGCCCACTGCGCCGCGCTCCCGCTAGCGGTCACCGCCGATTTGCTGCGGGAGTTGTTCAACCTATCGCTGGTTCAGCAAGGGCGCCCCGGTCGTTATCGCCTTCATCCTTTGCTGAGGGACTTTGCCCGCGAACGTGCGCGTCCACCGGTCATCGATGAAGCGCTCTTTGAGCGGGCCGTCGGCTACTTCCTGGACTTTGTCGACGCAAACGAGATCGATTTTGTGGCTCTCGATCGGGAAATCGGTAACATCACCGAAGTGCTCGCCATCGCTCACGAGAGACAGATGTTGCCCGAGGTGGTGCGCGGCGTAAATGCTCTCTTCCCTTATCTCGCTACGCGAGGGTTGTCGACGATGGCGCCGCTGCAGCTGTCGCGGGCGATTGCCGCGGCGCGGGGGCTGGGAGATGCGCGCAGCCTGATGACTGCCCTGCACCGTCAGGGGCAGATCGAGCGGCTGCGTGGGAATTTCGAGCAGGCTACCATCCACCTAAACGAGGGCCTGGCACTGGCGGGCGAGTTGAACGAAAGCAGCTCCCTGAGTGCCCTCATGTCTGAGCTGGTCTTGGTGGAACAGATGCGGACGGACGATCGACGGGCGGATCGCTATTATCGTGGCCGGCGGGGCGCGGCGCAGGCGGGAGACGAACCGCCACAGGCCAGCACCGTGCTGCTGGGCCTTGGTCTCTTCAAGCTTGCGCGCGGGAACTGCCGTGAAGCCGACGGCTATCTGCAGAGTGGCCTGCGGCTGGCCCGCGCTGCCGGCGATCCGGTGGAGAGCAGCTCTCTACTGCTCGCCCTGGGCATGGCGGCGTACAGAGCGGGCAACTACCACCGCGCGGTTGGCTATCTTTCGGAGGCGTTGTCGATGGCGCGGGAGACAGGCTATGGCGCGGTGCACGCGGCCGCCGTCATGGGGCTGGGCATCGTCACCGGCCGTCGCGGCGCCTACGCCGAGGCGCAGCCCTACGTCGAAGAGGGTCTGGCGCTCTCGCGGGCAGTCGGCCGCTCGTGGGCCGTGGGTGGCATGCTCAGCGAGTGGGGCAACGTCTGCCTGGACCTCGGAGAAACAGGCGCGGCTGCCGCCGCCTTTGAAGAGGCCTTGCAAATCGCTCGCGCAACGCGTGCCCGCGGTCTCATTGGGGAAGTTCTCTACGGCCTGGCCCGCCTGGCGATCCGTCGCGATGATCTGGCGGAGGCGGTGCGCCTGGCGCGAGAGAGTGTCGTGCTGCTGAGAGAGACGGCGCATTATAAGGCAGGGGAGGTAGAAGAGTGGCTAGACACCCTCGACACCCCCGACTTCATTCTCCCGCTCGAGCGATGAGGAACGGTCGCCAGTCACACTTCAAACTTCAAGGGCATCTCGCTTAGCCACACGCCACGGGCCCGGAACAGCTCAGCCAGCTCCTCTTCTCACCACGCTCGCTGCCTTTGTACCGTGACAGAAAAAGGTGGCTGCAGGAAGCCCCTATCTTTTCCCGCAGCGCCCGCCTCAGACAAGCGGCGGCACGAGCTCCGGTGGCTCGTCCCCGTCCTCCTCTTCCGCTTCGTGCGGCGCCGTCTCCAGGAGAATCTTGTCGACGCGGCGCCCGTCCATGTCGGCGTCCTCGAAGCGATAGCCGCCCCAGCCGAAGTGGGCGCCGGCGGTAGGGATGCGCCCCAGCATAAAGACGACGAAGCCGCACAGCATCCGAATGGGGAACGCCATCGTAGAGCTGTTTTACCACCAGACCGGCGCCGCCTCAGTAGAGCGGCTCCATCAGCACATACTCCACCCAGCCGGTGGAGCGGGGCCCGCGACCGCGCACGGTCTCGAAGTAGAGCGTCTGTACCGCCTTGCCGACCGGCCCGATCCGCCCTCCGCCGACCGGACGGAAATCGACCTCCGTCACCGGCACCACCTCCGCCGCGGTGCCACAGACGAAGACCTCGTCGGCGATATACAGCTGGTCGCGCGAGAGACGCTCCTCGACCACGGGATAGCCCAGGTCGGCGGCGAGAGTGAGTACCGTGTCGCGGGTGATCCCTTCCAGCACGCTGGCCCGGGGCGGCGTGTAGATCACGCCATCGCGCACCACGAAGAGATTTTCGCCGGTGCACTCCGCCACATACCCTTCTGGGTCCAGCATAATCGCCTCGTCAAAACCGGCCCGCCTGGCGACCGACTTCGCGAGGATCGAGTTCACGTACTGCCCGTTGATTTTGCCCTTGGTCAGGCTGGCGTTGGGGTGCATGCGGGTGAAGGAGGAGACCATCATACGCACCCCGGCCCTCGTTCCTTCTTCTCCCAGCAGGGGGTCCCACTCCCAGGCGGCAACCGCCAGGTGGGGCTCATAGCTGTCCAGGTCCAGCCCCATCCCACCGCCAAAGTAGAGCACCGGTCGGATGTAACAGGAGCGGAAGCGGTTGAACCGCACGGTGACCGTCACCGCCCGCCGCAGGTCAGACATTGTCCAGCGGAAATCGCGCACGCCCAGCACCCTGACCGACTCCAGGAAGCGCTTCAGGTGCGCCTCCAGGCGGAAGATGCCTGGGCCGCGCGCGGTGTCGTAACAGCGGATCCCCTCGAACACCCCGGGCCCATAGTGCAGCGTGGGGCTGAGCAGATGGACGCGGGCCTCCGCAAAGGGAACGAGCTCGCCGTCGATCCAGATCGCATCGGAGGCGTGGGCGGAGGGGAGCCTCTCCGTCGTCTGCGCGCCCGCCATCGGCGATTGCTCCGACGCCCCGTTCTGACTCATCAATCCGTTCTGCTGCATCTTCTTCATCCTCTTTTCTCCTCGGCGCGCGGCGCCTGCTGTTGCACAGCCGCTGCGATCGCCTCTGTCATTTCGATTGTCGTTACCGCGTCCCCGCTGCCGCGCTCCGCCCGCCCGTCGAGCACCAGGTCCGCCGTCCGCAGGCCGGCGTCCACAGCCGCCCCGACCGCCCCCTCTACCGCCAGCGCTTCCGCCGCCAGGCCGAGCGAGTGGCGTAGTAGCAGCGCCAGCGACAGGATGGTCCCGATCGGGTTGGCCACATTCTGGCCCGCAATATCGGGCGCCGAGCCGTGGATCGGCTCGTAGAGACCGCGCGGGCGCCGGTGCCGGTTCTGAGCGCTGCCCAACGACGCCGACGGCAGGTTGCCCAGCGAGCCGGTGAGCATCGACGCCTCGTCGGAGAGAATGTCGCCGAAGAGGTTGGCGGTCAGCAAGACGTCGAAGATAGCCGGCCGGCGCAGCAGGTGCATCGCCGCCGCGTCCACAAGCAGATGCTCCACCGCGACGTCCGGGTATTCGGCGGCTACCGCCGTCACCGTCTCCCGCCACAGGCGCGAGCATTCGAGCACATTCGCCTTGTCCACCGACGCGACCCGCCCCCGCCGCTCCCTGGCAAGGGCAAAGGCCAGCCGCGCCACGCGCGCAACTTCCTCTTCCGTATAGAGCATCGTATCCACCGCCTGCCACCCGCCGGGCCCGCGCCGCCTGGTGCGCGGCTCGCCGAAATAGATGCCGCCGGTCAGCTCGCGCACGACCAGCAGATCGACATCGCCGAGCAGCTCGGGCCGCAGCGGAGAGGCAGCGCGTAGCGCCGGCTGGACCGTCACCGGGCGCAGATTGGCGTAGAGGCCCAGCGCCTTGCGGATCGCCAGCAGCCCCACTTCCGGGCGCACGGGGGCGCCCTCCCACTGCGGTCCGCCGACGGCGCCCAGAAGCACGGCGTCGGCGGCGCGGCACGCAGCCTCCGTCTGCGCGGGCAGCGGCTGCCCCGTTGCCTCGATTGCGCTGCCGCCGATAAGATGGCGCTCGGCGTGGAAGCTGTGCCCGAAGGCCGCCGCAACCGCCTCCAGCACCGCCTCCGCGGCCTGCACGACCTCCGGCCCAATGCCGTCCCCCGGCAGCAGCACCAGCTTTGCCTCCATCTTCCCCCCCTACCGTCCCCGGGCGCGCAGCGCGCCGCGGTCGTGAGAAAGCGCTTCAGTCACTCGGCCCCCCTTCACTACGCGCCTCGTAGGCGGCAATCGCCGGCTCGTGCCACAGCAGATAGCCCAGCTGATCCATCCCTTCCAGCAGACAGCGTTTGTTGAAGGGATCGATGTCGAAGCGGAAGGCGCTGCCATCGGGCAGGGTGACGCGCTGCGCCGCGAGGTCGACGGTGAGCGCTGCCTCCGGCGCGCCCTCCGCCAGCCGTGCCAGCCGCTCCACGACCGCCTCTGGCAGCGCCACCGGCAGCAGGCCGTTCTTGAGCGCGTTGTTGCGGAAGATGTCGGCGAAGCTTGCGCCGATCACGGCGCGGAAGCCGTACTCCTTCAGCGCCCACGCGGCGTGCTCCCGCGAGGAGCCGCAGCCGAAGTTGCGCCCCACCACCAGAATCCGCGCCTCCTGGTAGGGGGGCCGGTTGAGAACGAAAGTCGGGTCAGGAGCGCCGCCCTCGTCGTAGCGCCAGCTGGCGAACAGCCCCTGGCCCACCCCGTCGCGCGTGGTGCCCCGGAGGTAGCGGGCGGGGATGATCTGGTCGGTGTCCACGTCGTGGCGAGGCAGCGGCGCCATCGTCGCGTGCAGGGTGGTAAAACGCTTCATGCTGCACCTCCTGCGGGCGCCGGAAGCAGGGGGCGAGGATCGGTCACCTGGCCCATCACCGCCGAGGCGGCGGCGGTCAGCGGACTCGCCAGGAAGGTGCGCCCGCCCGGCCCCTGCCGCCCTTCAAAGTTGCGATTGCTCGTGCTCACCGCGTACTGCCCCGCCGCGAGCCGGTCGCCGTTCATCGCCAGGCACATCGAGCAGCCGGCGTAACGCCACTCCGCCCCGGCGTCCAGGAAGACGCGGTCCAGCCCCTCCGCTTCCGCCTGCCGCCGCACCGTCTCGGAGCCGGGCACGACCAGCATGCGCACTCCCGGCGCTACCCGCCGCCCGGCGAGCACCGTCGCCGCCGCGCGCAGGTCGTTGAGGCGCCCATTGGTACAGCTCCCCACGAAGACCACGTCCACCGGCTGTCCCGCCAGGGGCGCCCCCGGTTGCAGCGCCATGTAGCGCAGCGCTTTTTCCAGCGAGGCGCGGCGGGCGCTGTCGCCCACCGTCGCCGGGTCCGGCACCCGCCCGCTCACTGGCGCCCCCATGCCGGGGTTGGTCCCGTACGTGACCATCGGCTCCAGCCGGCTCACGTCGATCGTCACGGAGCGGTCGTAGCGCGCGCCTTCGTCGCTGGGGAGCTGCCGCCAGCGGGCGCGGGCCGCCTCCCACGCCTCCCCCCGGGGCGCGTGGGCGCGCCCGGCGATGTAGGCGAAGGTCGTCTCATCCGGGGCGATCATCCCGGCGCGCGCGCCGGCTTCGATCGACATGTTGCACAGCGTCATCCGTCCCTCCATCGAAAGGGCGCGCACCGCCGAGCCGGCGTACTCGAAGATGTGTCCCGCGCCGCCCGCCACCCCGATCTCGGCGATCAGCGCCAGGATCATATCCTTGGCGGTCACACCCGGCTGCAGCCGCCCGGCAAAGTTCACCAGGAAGTTTTTGGGCTTTTCCTGGAGCAGGCACTGGGTGGCGAGGACGTGCGCCACCTCGCTCGTCCCGATGCCGAAGGCCAGCGCGCCAAAGGCGCCGTGGGTGGAGGTGTGGCTGTCGCCGCAGACAATGGTCATGCCCGGTTGGGTCAGCCCCAGCTCCGGGCCGATGACGTGCACGATGCCCCGCTCGGCGCTCTCCAGGTCGTAGAGGCGAATGCCGAACGCGCGGCAGTTCTGGGCCAGTTGCTGCAGCTGGCGGACCGCGAGGGCATCGGCCAGCGCCAGGTCCGGCCGGTCGGTCGGCGTCGCGTGGTCCATCGTCGCCACGGTCCGTTCCGGGCGCCGGACCTGCAGCCCGCGCTCCCGCAGCACGGCAAAGGCCTGGGGCGAGGTCACCTCGTGAATCAGGTGCAGGTCGACGTAGAGGATCGCCGGCCCGCCCGCCTCCTGGGCGACGACGTGGCGCTCCCATATCTTGTCAAAGAGTGTCTGTGGATAGCTCATCACTTACCTCGTTCGTCCATCTGCCTGCGTCACGTCGTCACGCCGCCGCCACCGGTTCTCCGACGGCCTCCGTGCGCGCCTCGTCGTGTGCCTCTATCCAGTGCCCGCCCGCCACCAACATCTTGTTCAGGGCGGCGAGATAGGCGTGCGCGCTGGCGACGATGATGTCGGTATCGGCGCCATAGCCGCCGAAGGTGCGCGCCTGCTCGCGCCCACTCTGCGGCGACGTGCGCGTCTGCACCTTGCCATTATCGGCGCGCAGCCGCACCGTCACTTCGCCGATGGCGTCGATGCCGCCGGTCACGGAGCGGACGGCAAACTCCAACAGGGTCGCCGGCATCTGCACGATGGCGTCTATCGCCTTGTAGACGGCGTCGACCGGGCCGGAGCCGATGGCGGCCATGACGTGGACGCGCTCATCCGGCCCCACCAGGCGCACCGTCGCCGTCGGCATGCCGACCGTTCCGCACGCCACCTGCAGCCCATCCAGGCGGTAGATTTCGCGCGGCTGGTACCGCTCGTCCACCATCAGCGCCTGCAGGTCGGCGTCGGTAATCGTCTTCTTTTTGTCCGCGAGATCCTTGAAGCGGGTGAAGATGCGGGCCAGCTCGCCGACGTCGATGTCGTAGCCCAACTCGGCGAGTCGCACGTGCAGGGCGTGCCGCCCGGAGTGCTTGCCCAGCACCAGCGTCGACTGCTGCCAGCCGACCGTCTCCGGGCGCATGATCTCGTAGGTCTGCTCGTGCTTGAGCATCCCGTCCTGGTGGATACCTGCCTCGTGCGCGAAGGCATTGGCGCCGACAATCGCCTTATTCGGCTGCACCGCCAGCCCCGTGTAGTGGGAGACCATCCGGCTCGCGCGCACGATCTCCCGCGTATCGATGCCCGTTTCCAGGCCGAAGAGCGGGCGGCGGGTGTGCAGCGCCATCACCACCTCTTCCAGCGACGTGTTGCCGGCGCGCTCGCCGATACCGTTGATCGTCACCTCCACCTGCCGCGCCCCCGCCTGCAGGCCGGCGAGGGTGTTGGCGGTCGCCAGCCCGAGGTCGTTGTGACAGTGGACGGAGAGGACGACGTTCTCGATGCCGGGGGTGTTGGCGACGATGCCGGCGATCAGCGCGCGAAACTCTTCGGTCATCGTATAGCCAACGGTGTCGGGGATGTTGAGCGTCGTCGCCCCGGCCTTAATCGCCTCGCCCAGTACCAGATAGAGAAATTCCGGATGGCTGCGGCCGGCGTCCTCCGGCGAGAACTCCACGTCATCGCAGTAGTTGCGGGCATACGCCACCATCTCCCGC
Source organism: Promineifilaceae bacterium (SeqCode) (assembly GCA_033722535.1). Lineage (GTDB taxonomy): Bacteria > Chloroflexota > Anaerolineae > Promineifilales > Promineifilaceae > JAAYYY01. Next base: position 7,148 of record JAWVYW010000066.1, on the reverse strand, counting down.
ACCCGCTCGACCACCGCTTCGGGGTCCATGCGCAGCTTGTGCTTCATGTGGATCGGCGAGGTCGCGAGGAAGGTGTGGATGCGCGGCCGCGCCGCGTGCCGCACCGCCTCCCACGCTTTGTCGATGTCGCTCCGCGTCGCGCGGGCCAGCCCACAGATGACCGGCGGCTTCCGCCCCGGAAGGGGGCTGCAGTTACCCACCTCGTCCGCAATCTGCCGCACCGCCTCCAGGTCGTCGGGAGAGGCGGCGGGGAAGCCCGCTTCCATCACATCCACGCCCAGCCGCGCCAGGAGATGAGCTATCTCCAGCTTTTCGCCGGAGGTCAGGGTAGCCCCCGGCGACTGCTCGCCATCGCGTAAAGTCGTGTCGAAAATGTGCACGTAATTGGCGGCGTTCGCCGTCGTCATCGCTTTTCCTCCTACTCCCCGGGGTGTACGTGCACCGGGTCTACAAAGGGCATCATGTCCCGCAACCTGGCGCCGACTTCTTCGATCATGTGTCGCTGCTGCCGCTGGCGCTCATCCTCGAACCAGTGGCGCCCGCGCTCATTCTCCTCCGTCCAGATGCGGGCGTAGCTGCCGTTGCGGATCTCCTTAAGGATCTCCGACATCTGGTAGCGCGCCTCTTCCGACACGACCCGCCGCCCGGAGACGTAGTCGCCGTGCTCGGCGGTGTCGGAGACGGAGTAACGCATGTAGTTCAGCCCGCCCCGGTACATCAGGTCCACGATCAGCTTCAGTTCGTGCAGGCACTCGAAGTAGGCGATCTCCGGCTGGTAGCCCGCCTCCACCAGCGTCTCGAAACCGGCCCGCACCAGCTCGCTCACGCCGCCGCAGAGCACCGCCTGCTCGCCAAAGAGATCGGTTTCCGTCTCCTCCGCGAAGGTCGTCTCCAGGACCCCGGCGCGTGTGCCCCCGATGGCGTGGGCATAGGCGAGCGCGTTGGCGCGGGCGTTGCCGCTGGCGTCCTGGTGCACGGCGAGCAGACAGGGGATGCCGCCCCCTTCCTGGTAGACCTCGCGCAGCCGGTGGCCCGGCGCTTTGGGCGCCACCATGCTCACGTCCACGTCCGGCGGCGGCTCGATGGTGCCGTAGCGTATGTTGAAGCCGTGGGCAAACATAAGCGTTTTGCCGGCGCTGAGGTGGGGGGCGATCTGCCCGGCGAAGATGCGCGGCTGCGCCGTGTCCGGCGCGAGGAGCATGATCGTGTTGGCCCAGGCGGCGGCATCGGCGACATCCTCGACCCGCAGCCCCTGCGCCTCCGCCCGCGCGCGCGAGCGGCTGTCCGGGCGCAGCCCCACGACGACGTCCACGCCACTGTCGCGCAGGTTCAGGGCGTGGGCGTGCCCCTGCGAGCCATAGCCGACGACGGCCACTTTTCTCTCCGCCATCAGGCTCAGGTCCGCGTCTCGGTCATAGTAGATCGTTGCCATTTGAGTCTCCTTGTGTCTTCAGTGCTTCAGTTCCTCAGTCAGCGCGCTGCGGTTGCCGCTCGGCTGGCGCCGCAACGGCCTTTGCGCGCGGGTGGTGCCCGTTCTCTCCCGCGCCCGGGGTGTGGCGCACGCCGGTCTCCCTGCCGCGCATCATCGCCACGTGCCCGGTGCGCAGCAGCTCCAGGATGCCGCACGGGCGCAGCAGCTCGACGAGGCTGTCGACGCGCTCTTCGCTGGCGACGAGCTGTACGATCATCGAATCGGCGGCGACGTCGACCACCTCCGCCTCGAAGATATGCGCCAGGCTCAGCACCTCCGCTCGCCGCTCGGCAGTTGCCTGCACCTTCACGAGCGCCAGCTCCCGCACCACCGCCGGCTGCGCTGTCACATCCTGCACGTCGATCACGTTCACCAGCTTGTAGAGGTTCGCCTCGACCAGCCGCGCCTCCGTATCGGCGCTGTCGACGACGATTGTCATGCGGGAGAAGCGGGGATCTTCGGTCCGCCCCACGTTGAGCGAGTCGATGTTGAAGTTGCGCCGCCTGAACAACGAAGCGACCCGATTGAGGACGCCCGGCTTGTTTTCTACGATCGTGATCAGGGTCTGTCTCATCGTACCTCCACCTCCCGGCGCGTGGGCCGCCGGATCATGTCGTCCAGGTCAGCGCCCGTCGGCACCATCGGGAAGACCGCTTCCTCCTGTTCGACCACAAACTCCAGCAGCACCGGCCCCGGCGTGCGCTGGGCATAGGCCACCGCCTCCATCACCTGCTCCCGCTTTGTAATCCGCCGGGCCGGGATGGCGTAGGCCTCGGCGAGCTTCACGAAGTCGGGGTTGTGCATCTGCACCGCCGAGTAGCGCTTCTCGAAGAAGAACTCCTGCCACTGCCGGACCATGCCCAGATAGCTGTTGTTGAGGAGGGCGATCTTGACATTCGCCCCCTCCTGCGCCGCCGTCGCCAGCTCTGCCTGCGTCATCTGAAAGCCGCCGTCGCCGACGATGGCCCAGATCGGGCGGTCGCGGTAGGCGAACCAAGCGCCGATCGCGGCCGGAAAGCCAAAGCCCATCGTGCCCGCGCCCCCCGACGTGATCCAGCGGTAGGGCTGCTCCAGGTGGTAATACTGCGCGGCCCACATCTGGTGCTGGCCCACGTCGGTGGTGACGATGGCCTCGCCGCCGGTCTCCTGCCAGAGGTCGCGGATCACGTGGGATGAGTAGAGCAGGCCGTCGTCCGCCCAGGCCTGGATATCGCGCTGCTCTGTGTCCGCTTTCCACACCGCAATCTGCTCTAGCCACTCCTCGTGGTCGCCCGGTGGCACGAGGGGCGTCAGATCGTGGAGCACCGTCTTCAGGTCCCCCACCAGCGCCACGTCGACGGCTACGTTCTTGTTCACTTCGGAGGGGTCGATCTCGACGTGGATCTTGCGCGCGCGGGGGGCATAGGTGCGCAGGTTGCCGGTGACGCGGTCGTCGAAGCGCATGCCGAAGGCGAGCAGCAGGTCGGCCTGCTGGATCGCGTTGTTACAGTACGCCTCGCCGTGCATGCCCATCATGCCCAGGCTCAGCGGGTGGGAGGCGGGCAGCCCCCCCAGCCCCAGCAGCGTCATCGCTACCGGCGTCTGAGTCTTGGTGGCAAAGGCCTTTAGCTCCGCCGCCGCGCCCGATTTCAGCACCCCGTGTCCGGCGAGGATCACCGGTCGCTCCGCCCCGGCGACCAGCGCCGCCGCCCGCTTCAGCGCGCCCTCCGGCGCGTGGCGGGGCGGGTGATAGCCCGGGAGCCGGGGCTCGTCGGGGTAGACGAAGTCGGTCATCTCAATCTGCGCGTTCTTACAGAAGTCGATCAGCACCGGCCCCGGCCGGCCGCTGCGGGCGATGTAAAAGGCCTCGCGCACCACCTCCGCCACCTCGTCCGCGCGCGTAATCAGGAAGTTGTGCTTGGTAATCGGCAGGGTGATCCCGGTCACATCCGTCTCCTGAAAGGCGTCTCCCCCGATGAGGTCGGCGGCCACCTGGCCTGTGATGCAGACGATGGGGGTGGAGTCCATCATCGCCGTGGCGATCCCCGTCACCAGGTTCGTCGCGCCCGGCCCCGACGTTGCCAGCGCCACCCCCACGCGGCCGCTGGCGCGCGCGTAGCCATCTGCGGCGTGGGCGGCGCTCTGCTCGTGGCGCACCAGCACGTGATGCACCGGGTAGGCCAGCATCGCGTCGTAGGCCGGCATGATCGCCCCGCCGGGATAGCCAAAGACGACCTCCACTCCTTCCCTGACCAGACACTCCCAAAGAATTTCAGCGCCGCTCTTTTGCATACCGATGCTCCTTTGCTCACTCATCGTCGCTCTCTTCCTTCTGGATACGCTGTTGCACATGCCCCATCACCCGGTCACTGCCCCTTCCGCCGCCGACCCCACCAGCCGCGCGTATTTGGCGAGCACCCCGCGCCGGTAGCGGGGCGCGGGCGCACGCCACGCGCCCAGCCGCGCCTGCAGCGCCTCGGGCGGGAGGGCCACGTCCAGGCGGCGCGCCTCCACGTCAAAGGTGACCGCATCCCCGTCCTGCACGACGGCGATCGGCCCGCCGCACGCCGCTTCGGGCGCGACGTGCCCGGCCATGAGGCCGTGGGTGGCGCCGGAGAAGCGGCCATCTGTCAGCAGGGCCACCGAATCGTCCAGCCCCGCGCCCACGATCGCCGCCGTCACCCCCAGCATCTCGCGCATGCCCGGGCCGCCCCGTGGCCCCTCATAGCGGATGACGACGACATCTCCCGGCCGGATCTGCCCCGCCTGAACGGCGGCGAAGGCGCTTTCCTCATCTTCAAAGACGCGCGCCGGCCCGCTGTGATAGCGCATCTTGTGCCCGGCAATCTTCACCACGCACCCCTCCGGCGCCAGATTCCCCTTGAGGATCACCAGACCGCCGTGCGGCTGGAGCGGCGCCTCGAGGGGGCGAACGACCGGCTGCCCTTGCGTTTCCACCGCCTCGGCCGCTTCCTCGCCCACTGTGCGCCCGCTCACCGTGGGCGCCTTTGCGTGTAGATAACCGCCACCGGCCAGCCGTTGGGCCAGCAGGGGGATGCCGCCGGCGTGGTAGAGGTCGTGAGCCACGTAGCGACCGCCCGGCTTCAGGTCGGCCAGCAGCGGGGTGCGGGCGCTGATGCGGTCGAAGTCGTCGAGCGCCAGCGCCGCCCCCGCTTCACGCGCAATCGCCAGCAGGTGCAGTACGGCGTTGGTCGAGCCGCCGCTGGCGACCACCGCCGCCACTGCATTTTCGAGCCCTTCCCGCGTGATAATCTGCCGCGCCGACACCGCCTGCTCCAGCAGCGCCACCACCAGCCGCCCCGCCTCGCGCGCGACGTCGTCCCGCGCCTGGCCCACGGCGGGCACACTGCCGCTGCCCATCGGGGCAATCCCCAGAAACTCGGCTGCCGTGGCCATTGTGTTCGCCGTGAACTGCCCACCGCACGCGCCGGGCCCCGGGCAGGCGGCGTTTTCCAGCGCGTGCAAAGCCGCCTCGCTCATCCGCCCCGCTTTATACGCCCCCACTGCCTCGAAGACGTCCTGGATCGTCACGTCCCGCTCTTCAAAGCGCCCCGGGGCGATGGAGCCGCCGTAGAGCACGACGCCGGGAATATCGAGCCGGGCCAGCGCCATGATCGCGCCGGGGATGGTCTTGTCGCAGCCGGTCAGCGCAATGATCGCGTCGAACTGGTTGCCGCGCGCCACCAGCTCGATCGAGTCGGCGATGACCTCGCGGCTGATCAGCGACGTCTTCATCCCCTCTGTGCCCATCGTGATCCCGTCGGAGATGGAGACGGTGTTGAACTCCATCGGCGTCGCCCCCGCCGCCCGGATCCCTTCCTTGACCCGCGCCGCCAGCCGGCGGAGATGGAGGTTGCACGGGCCGATCTCAATCCACGTATTGGCTACCCCGACCAGCGGCCGACGCAGATCGTCGTCGGTGAAGCCGGCGGCTTTCAACATCGCCCGTGCGGGCGCCCTGTCATACCCTTTCTTTAAGCGATCCGATCGCATTCGCTTCTCCTCCGGGAATAAAAAAAGGGCTGTCCTTTGCGGACAGCCCTTTGCGATAGCTGTGAAACCGGTGCCGACTTCTACGTCTCCGGCCGTCCGCGCGAACGCTGTTCCTCAATAAGAATGAGGAACAGGCCAATAAGAAGCAGGACGACTAGAATGGAGAGCAGCACTATTTCGTATTTAAAAAGTTAAAACTCGTTCATAAAGCCTACTAGAAGTGAACCGGTGGTCCGTCCGGAGTCCCGAGCGGCGCCGGTGGGGCCGGAGATACCGGCGTTGTCCGGGTACCGACCACACTCTACAGTGTAAGAAATTGGCGGCTGCTTTGTCTAGTGGTAAAAGTCCACAACGTGGGCGCCGGATTGTTGTGAGAACTGCATGAAGAGCGGGCGCAAACGCCAGGTCGGGCGCCCCTATTCCGGCTGCGGCTGGCGGGGGAGCGGCGCAGCCGGGTAGGAGCCCAACACCTTGAGCAGGGAAGCGCGCTTCAGGATCTGCAACAGCGCCTGCTGGACCGGGGGATCATCTTCGTGCCCTTCAAAGTCGACGTAGAAGAGGTAGTGCCAGGGGCGGTTGCGCCGGGGCCGGGACTGGATCTTGGTGAGGTTGATGCCCTGCGTCGCGAGCTCCTGCAGGACGGCGTGCAACGCCCCCGGCACGTGGCGGGTGGCGAAGACGATCGACGTCTTGCTCGGCTCCCGGCGTGGGGGATCCGCGGTGCCCAGGACAAAGAAGCGGGTGTAGTTCAGAAGCTGGTCCTCCACGTTGCGGGCCAGGATCGTGAGCCCGTACGTTTCTGCCGCCAGTGCGCTGGCAATCGCCGCCGTAGCGGGTCGGGGCTCGTTAGCCAGGTCGCGCGCGGCGCCGGCTGTGTCGTAGTGGGCCAGCGGCTCAATCTCCAGCCGGCGCAACGTATGCTCGCACTGCGCCAGCGCCTGGGGGTGGGAGATCACCTGGCGCACCTCAGCCAGCGTGGCGCCGGGCGGCGCCATCAGGCAGTGCTCGACGCGGAGCACCACTTCCGCCTGGATACGCAGGTCGTGGTCCAGGAGCTGGTCGTAGGCGGGGATGACGGTCCCCGCCAGGGTGTTCTCCACCGGCAGCATCCCCAGATCGGCCTGTCCATGATGGATTGCGTCGAAGATGGCGGCGAAGGAGCGGCACGGCCTGACCGCTACCTCGGGACCGAAATGCTGCCGGACCGCCTGCTCCGAATAAGCGCCCGGTTCGCCCTGAAAGGCGACGCGCTTTTGCCCGTGTCGATCGCCTGCCGGATTCTGCTCGCTCACATGACCCTCCTTACACTCTTGGGAACACAGCGCCCCCTAAGTTTCAAAACGCCTCCTCTACCCGGCGACCGGCGGCACCATCGGCGGCTCCGGCCCGTCGGCGTCGCCGGTCTCGTCCTCGTCCGGCGCGCTCTGCAGCAGGATCTTGTCCACGCGCCGCCCGTCCATGTCGGCCACCTCGAAGCGGTAGCCGCCCCAGCCGAAGTGGGCGCCGGCGGCGGGGATGCGCCCCAGCATCGAGATGACGAAGCCGCCCAGCGTCTGGTAGCTGCCCTCGCCCGGCAGCGTGCGGATGCCGAACGCCAGCTTGAACTCGTCCACGCTCAGCAGGCCGTCCACCAGCCACGAATGCTCGTCCCGCTGGACGATGGGCGGCTGGATCAGCTCCTCCT
>JAWVYW010000065.1:0-19193 GCA_033722535.1 Promineifilaceae bacterium (SeqCode) | reverse complement strand
GAACATATCCCACCACACCTTCGATCTCGACCAGATCGCCCGAGCGGAACGGACTTTGCACGCTCAGCAGGATGCTGGCCAGGAAGTTCTCGGTGATGTCCTGGAAGGCAATACCGAGGATCAGCCCCAGCAATCCGGTACCGCCGACCAACGTCAGAGCCACACTGGTCAGCCCGGCAATCTGGAAGACGAGGTAGAGTCCCAGCAGGAAGACGACGAGACTGACACCGCGGGCGATCACTGTGACGAGCAGCCGGTTGAGGTCACGACGGCCCAAGGCCTCACGTGCAAGGTTGGCAGTGAGACGAGCCACGCCGGCGGCGGCGACCAGCACAAGCAGGCTGAACAGCAGAAGCGGCAGGGTACGCACGAACCTTCGCGCCTGCTCGCGCAGACCCGCCAGAGCGGGCTGGAAGTCCCAGATCGGGGGTTGTTCTACCTCGATCCGGTTCACCACCGCCACGACATCCTGAGTGCGCCGCGCCAGATTGGCCGCCCACTCTTTGAACTCCTCACTCTGGGTCTCCCCCTCTAAGAAGACGACGCCTTCCTCCACACGCACGTCAGGGTCGGTAAACCAGCCGGTTGCCTCGAGGATGCTTTGTAACCGCGCGCCGATCTCCTCGTCGCGCGCCGCCGGCTCGACCTCCACCCTGTCCGGCGCTTCGATCGGCTCCTCCCCGCCCGGGGCAGCTGGCGTCGGCGTCGGTCTACCCTGCGCGGCGACCGACGGTGCGGGCGCGGCAAGGATGACACCCATCACTAAGAGGATGAGCAAAAAGGCCGGCGGCCTGAGCAATATCTTCAGCAATCCGATTCTCCTTTCGACGGCTAGCTCCGGTTGTACAGTTGCCAACCGTCAGGGCGCAGACAAAATACCGGTTGCTACGCATGCTATCTGCGTCACCGGTAGTTTACTGATCGCCGCATATTCTGTCGATAGCCGTTCGCCAGAGGGTATAACTGCCCTATAATAGCTTACCGATATCAGCCACCCACAGGAGAGCAGTATGCGCCTTGGAATTATGATCGGCTACGCCAGCGGCACCATCAGGCTGCCGGTTGACCTCGTGCAGGAGGCGGACCGCCTGGGCGTCTATGCGGTATGGGCAGCGGAGGCCTATGGCTCGGATGCCGTGACGCCGCTGGCCTGGCTGGGGCCGCAGACGGAGCAGATCCACCTGGGGACAGCCATCATGCAGATGCCGGGGCGCACCCCGGCCAACGCGGCGATGACGGCGATGACGCTCAACCAGCTTTCGGGGGGCCGCTTTCTCATGGGCCTGGGCGTCTCGGGGCCCCAGGTGGTGGAAGGATGGCACGGCGTCAGCTATGCGCGCCCGCTGACGCGCACGCGGGAGTACGTGGCGATTGTGCGCGCCATCTTCCGGGGTGAGCGGCTGGTGCACGAGGGCACGATCTACGAGATCCCGTACACCGGCGAGGATGCCACCGGGCTGGGCAAGCCCCTGAAAAGCACGCTGGACGCACAGCCCGACATCCCCATCTACCTCGCCGCCATCGGCCCCAAGAATGTGGCCCTCACGGCGGAGATCGCCGACGGGTGGCTACCGATCTTTTTTTCGCCGCAGCGCTACGACGAGATCTACCGGCCGCACGTGGAGGAGGGGTTGGCGCGCGCAGGGCGCACGATTGAAGATTTCGACATTGCCCCGATGGTCTCCGTGGTCGTCGACGAGAGCCTCGACGCCTGTTATAACGCGCTGCGACCGATGATGGCACTTTACATCGGAGGCATGGGCTCCCGTAGCAAGAACTTTTACAACGATCTCGCCGCCCGCTATGGCTACGAAGCGGAGGCGCGCGAAGTTCAGGAGCTGTACCTCTCCGGTCAGCGTTTTGAGGCGATGAGCAAGGTACCGGGCGGTCTCATCGACGAGGTCGCTCTGGTCGGGCCGCGCGAGCGGATCAGGGAGCGGCTGGCGATCTGGAAAGAGAGCCCGGTCAAGACACTGAATATGATGATCGGAGACGTCGAGACGTTGCGCACGATGGTCGAACTGGTCGGAACAGAGAAGTAGAGGCAAAAAGGCGATGGCGAGAAAAGGACGAGGAGCCCGCCGGGATGGGCGAGACAGACGCGAGCGCCGTGGCGGGCGACGGCGGCGGCGGGGCGCGCCGGAAGATCTGGAGCCCTACGAAGGGTGCCCGGCGGACGCCGAGCTGGGGCTCGACCCGCTGGCGGTGGGCTGGCTGGAGCGCAACGAGGACTTTGCGACGGGGACCACGCCTGCGGGATTCGCCGACGTGCTGTTCGAATTTTGCCTCGAGCCGCATACCGTCTGCGCCATCCGCGGGACGCGACCCTGCCCGATCTGTGGGCAGCGGGTGGAGCCGGTCACCCTGGGCGACAGCACCGCCCAGCTCGGTGCAGCGGAGATCCGGGTGCTCGGCGAAGAGGATATCTTTGCCGCGCCCGATCTGATCTACCACTACGTGACCGAACACGCCTACCGCCCGCCGGCGGTCTTTGTACAGGCCGTGCTGGAAGGGCCGCAACCGGGGTCGGCGGAACACCGGGCGCTGGTCAGTACCTTAAACCGGCGCTAGCGTCCTTTTCTTCCGGGCGTTCCCCAGTCGACGGTCGTAGGACCGGATGGCTGAAGCCATCACGAAGATCCTTTCTTACGCAACTCTAGCTCCCTGCCGTTGAACGAGGCTTCCCGCTCCGCTACAATGGAGGATCTATGGGTACGATACCGGTTGAGCAGATTGAGTGGGAGCGGCAAAAGAGCCACGTCGAGGTCGAGGGCCAGGAAGCGCAGCTCAAAGCGCTGATCGAGGCGCTCTACGAGGCGGCGCCGCTCCGTGGCGACGCCTACCAGCGGATCATGCGCCGCTTTGTCGCCGCCGGCCTGCCCTGGCTTTCCAAGAGCCAGGTTATCGCCGCCTACGACGCGCTGTGCGACATGGACCTGATGGAGTATCAGGCGGAGGTCGTCACGGCGCTGCAGAAGAAACCGACGCGCAGCCAGGCCGGCGTCACCGTCGTCACCGTGCTCACCAAGCCGTATCCCTGCCCCGGGAAGTGCATCTTCTGTCCCACCGACGTGCGTATGCCCAAGAGCTATCTACACGACGAGCCGGGCGCCATGCGCGCCGAGCGCCACGCCTTCGACCCCTACAACCAGACATTAGCCCGTATACAGGCGCTGGAGAATATCGGCCACCCCGCCGATAAGATCGAGCTCCTGATCCTCGGCGGCACCTGGTCCAGCTATCGTCGTGATTACCAGGAGTGGTTCGTCAAACGGTGCCTTGACGCGATGAACGGGGTTGAGGCGGAGACGCTGGTCGAAGCGCAGCGGCTGAATGCCAGCGGTGAGCGGCGGAATGTGGGGCTGGTGGTGGAGACGCGACCCGACCATGTGGACGCCGACGAGCTGCGCTGGTTCCGCTACCTCGGCGTAACGAAAGTGCAGATCGGCGTGCAGATTCTGGACGACACCATTCTCAAGCTGAATAAGCGCGGGGAAACGGTCACCGACATCCGGCGCGCTATGCGCCTCCTGCGCCTGGGCGGCTTTAAGATCCACGCGCACTGGATGCCTAACCTGCTGGGAGCCACGCCGGAGAGCGACGTCGCCGACTTCGCCCGCCTGTGGGACGACCCCGCGTTGCGTCCCGACGAGCTGAAGATCTACCCCTGCATGTTGCTGGAGAACGCCGACCTCTACGAGTACTGGCAGCGCGGTGAGTACCGGCCCTACACCGACGAGGAGATCGTAGAGGTACTCGTCCAGTGCAAGAGGCAGGTGCCGCGCTACGTGCGCATCAACCGCATTATCCGGGACATTCCGACGACAAATGTCGTCGCCGGCATCAGCAAGGCGAACCTGCGCCAGATCGCCCAGCAGGAGATGAAGCGGCGCGGGCTACGCTGCCGCTGCATCCGCTGCCGCGAGATCCGCCGTGAGGCGGTCGATACGGAGACGCTGGCCCTGCGCGTGGACAGCTACGAGACGGACGCGACGACCGAACATTTCCTGAGCTTCGAACAGGCGGACGGGAAACTCGCCGGCTTCCTGCGCCTCTCTCACCCGCGCCCGGATGCTGAGCACCCGCTGCCGCAACTGCAAGGGCACGCCACGATCCGCGAGGTGCACGTCTATGGTCCGGCTGTGCCGATCGGCGAAGAGAGCCAGGGTGAGGCGCAGCATCTGGGCCTTGGTTCGCGCCTGGTGGAGGAGGCCTTCTCGATGAGCCGGGCGGCGGAGTACGAACGCATCGCCGTGATCAGCGCCATCGGCACGCGCGAATATTACGCGCGCCACGGATTCAAGCTGGACGGCCTCTACATGACGGCCGCGCTGTAAGCCGCCACTTCCACAGGAGCCTGCGGGAGCGCCCAGAGCTCACCAGAAAATGAGAAAGGCTGAACGGTAGCGGGGGAGTGCTATAATGGCGCCTGAAGAGAAACGGCGCGCCCGAGCACGGCGGGTGGACGCCAACCGAGATCTGATGCCATACCTACCGGGTGAAACAGTTCATAAACGGTACCGCATTGCCGCCCTCCTGGGTCAGGGACCCTATGGCGCCCTGTACCGCGGCTGGGATCTACGTGACGAGATCGAGGTGGCGATCAAGGAGTACCTGGACCCCCACCTGGAGACACAAAAGGCATTCCGGCGCGAGGCGCGGCGACTGAGTGCGCTCAAGCACCCGCAGCTCCCGACGGTGCGCGATCACTTCGCGCTCGAAGGAGCCGGACAGTATCTGATCGTCGACTTTATCGACGGCGACAGCCTGCAGAGCCTGCTCGACCAGTATGGCCCTCTGCCGGGCGAATCGGTCGCCGGCTGGCTGCAGGAAGCATGTAGCCCGCTGAGTTACCTCCACGAGAAGGGGCACCTTCACCTAGACGTCAAGCCAGCCAATATTCGTGTTACCCCCGACGGTCGCGTCTTTCTCGTCGACACCGGCCTCTCCGGCCTGGGAACCGCTCCTGGCACGCGCGGCTACGCCGCGCCGGAGCAGGCGGGCCAGAGCGACGTGGGGCCGGCAAGCGATGTCTACAGCATGGGAGCGACCCTCTACACGCTGCTGACGGGGCAGACGCCGCCCGGCGCCCTGCAGCGGGAGAGCGGGCTGGAGCTACTGTCGGCAGCACGAGAAGTAAACCCCGACGTCGAACCGTACCTCTCCCTCGTCGCCGCACGCGCCATGAGTCTACGACCGGACGCGCGCTATGAAACGGCCGCCGACCTGGCCCGCGCGCTGCAACGTCCGGACGGGCGTGCGAGCGTGCAGACGCCGGTCGAGGCGCCCCGGCGAGGGGAGCCGATTGCCCATAGCGCCCCTGCGCGCCGTTTACCCGAACAGAAGCGGCGCGAGATCGAACAGAAGACGATGCTGGGCCTGTTGGGCCTGCTGGCGCTGATTGTCGCCGCCGGCATCGGACTGCTTACCCTGGGACCGAACCCGCTGCTAGCGGGCGAAGAGGCCGCCTCGGCGGCTACCGCCACCACACAGGCGCAGGTTATCGCCGCGCTCACCGCCGTCGCCCCGACCCCGACCGCCACCGCACCCCCCACCCCACAGCCGACGGCGACGCCGGCTCCCTTTATCACCAACACCGGCTCGCGCATGCTTTTCATTCCGGGCGGCCTCTTCCGGCTCGGCGACGACGAGGGCGCTCCCGACGAGCAGCCGGCGCGCGTCGTCCGCCTCGCCCCTTTCTTCATCGACGAGACGGAGGTGACGAACCGCGCCTATCTACAGTGCGTGGTTGCCGAGGTCTGCAAGCCACCGGCAAATTCCAGCTCCGCTTTCTACGGCGACTACTACGGTAATCCGGCATATGCCGATTATCCTGTGGTCTACGTCAACTGGGAGCAGGCGCGGACCTTTTGCGAGTGGCGCGATGCCCGGCTGCCCAGCGAAGCGGAGTGGGAACGGGCAGCTGGATTTGAAGCGGAGACGGGGGTCAAAGTGGAGTATCCCTGGGGCGACGAGTTCGACGGCCGGCGCCTTAACTACTGCGACGTCAACTGCCACCTGACCGAGAAGAGGGATGTCACTTACGACGATGGCTACCGCGACACGGCACCAGTTGGTAATTATACAGAGGGGCGCTCACCCGCCGGCCTCTACGATACGTTAGGGAACGTCATGGAGTGGACGTCCGACTGGTACGACCGCAACTACTACAGCTACGCGCCGGACCAGAATCCGATGGGGCCGGCGGAAGGCTTTTCGCGCTCCGTGCGCGGCGGCTCGTGGATCTCCAGCCGGGATGCGCTGTCGGTGTCCGCCCGGAACTTCTACCCGCCCACCGAGGTACGTACCAACATCGGCTTCCGCTGTGCGATGCCGGCGCCCTAGAGCCTGATAGAACTCCTCCTACCCTTCGTCCAGCAAAAGCTGCCCGCCCACGATCACCAACGCATCCTCAAGGAGCGCGACCGGTGGATCGGGCAGGCCGCTCCCCTGGGTCAGCGCGCGCCGCGCGTAGTAGCCAGCAAAGGTACCTGCCAGGGCGGCAACAGCCCCCAGAGCAGCCCCTGCGGCGGGAGAGCGGTCGCGCGCCATACTCAGCGCCGCCCCGGCGCTGGCGCCCGAAAGCGCCCGACCGATGAGCGGGCCCGGCTCGACGCGCGCCGGAATAGAGGGCACTTTATCGGCTGCCAGTTCGCCCGCGGCCATCAACGTCAGGAGGGTGGCCGCGGTGGGGGTGGCCAGCCAGCGGAAAGGGGTTCCCTCCAGCTGTGCTTCCTCTCCCTGGAAGTGGGCGGCCAGAAAGGCGTGCGGGCTCGCCGATCGCAGCCCGGCCATAAAGCCCAATCCTGCTATCTGGAACAATGTCTTATCCTCGGCGTTCAAGGTGGCACCTCCTGGTGCGGTTCACACGTTAAAGCGAAAATAGATGACGTCGCCATCCTGAACGACGTAGTCGCGCCCTTCGGAGCGCAGCTTCCCGGCAGCGCGGGCGGCGGCTGTGCTGCCGTAGGCGTCAAAAGTCTTAAAGGGAATGACCTCGGCACGGATGAAGCCCCGCTCGAAGTCGGTGTGAATGACGCCCGCCGCGCGCGGCGCAGTCCACCCCTTTTCGATCGTCCAGGCGCGCACTTCATTCTCGTTGTAAGAAAAGTAGCTGATCAGGCCCAGCGTTTCATAGCTCTTGCGGATCACCTGTTCCAGTCCGCTCTCCGAGGCGCCAACCAGGGCCATAAACTCCTCACGCTCCGTCTCGCTCAGCGCCGCCATCTCCTCCTCCAGCCGGGCCGAGAGGACGACCACCTCCGCCTCGCGCTCGGCAGCCAGCGCCCGCACCTCGGCGACACAGGGATCTTCTTCAGCCGGCGACCCTTCGTCCAGTGACGCCTCGTCAACGTTGGCCGCAAAGATAACCGGTTTGGCGGTCAGAAAGCGCATGTCGGCGTTAAGCTCCCGAAAGGCATCGCTGTCGCGCCCGGCGAAGGTAGCCACCCGCGCCCCCTGCTCCAGGTGCGCTACCAGCGCCTCCGCCGTCTCCAACAGCGGTCCATAGCGCTCGCGATCTCCCCGGACCTGCCGCTCCAGCCGCTCGATTTTGCGCGCCAACTGTTCAAGGTCTGCCAGGAGCAGTTCTGTCTCGATGATGGCCACGTCGTCCTCGGGGTGCGGCTCGCCGCCGACGTGGACGACGTTGGGATCCTGGAAACAGCGCACAACGTGCACGAGTGCGTCCGCCTCACGGATGTGCGCCAGGAACTGGTTGCCCAGTCCCTCGCCGCGGCTCGCACCCTTCACCAGTCCGGCGATGTCCACGAACTCGATCGTCGCCTCAATTGCCTGCGGCGCCTCGACCAGCTCCGCCAGCCGCTCCACGCGCGCGTCCGGTACGGGAACAACCGCCTTGTTAGGCTCGATCGTACAGAAGGGATAATTGGCCACCTGAGCGATCTGCGCTCGGGTGAGCGCATTAAAGACGGTACTCTTGCCTACGTTGGGGAGGCCGATGATGCCGATGTTGAGGCTCATGGAAGTGCTTTAGCCCTGCCCACCGGATGCAAATCGAGCGGCGGCCGGGGGGTAAACAGCAAGATCATTCAGAGGCGGCGAGCAGATCGCGCGGTGCGACGATAACGCCGTCGGCGTCTGCATAGAGATAGTAGCCCGGGCGAAAGGTGACGCCGGCAAAGTGAACGGGCTGGTCGACCAGACCGCGCCCCTTTTTCAGCGCGCCAAGCGGCGAGCTGCCCAGAGCGAGCAGGCCAAGCGAGAGATCGCCAACCGCCTTCACATCACGGATCACACCGTGAACGACGATGCCGGACCAGCCGTTTTCTTGCGCCAGCGCCGCAAGATCATCATCCAGCAGCGCGCGGCGCAGGGAGCCCCCGCTATCGACAATCAGCACCCGCCCTTCGCCCGGCTCTGCCAGTGATTGGCGCACGAGGATGTTGTCTTCAAAAGTATCGACGGTGACGATCGGGCCGCTGAAACTGTCCTCGCCGCCATAACTCCGCAGGATCGGCTCCGCCACCTGCAGCTCGTCCTCGAAACGGTCACATAGCTCTGCGGTCCTGAACTCTTTACTCTGTTCCATACCGTGTAAGGCACTGTCTAAGGCTGTGTCGGCGCTGTTCCTAATCATTGTGCGCCGATGATACGCCTTTCACGGCAGATGATCAACCACCGGAGCCCGTTCGCGCCCCGGCGATCAGCAGGGGAAAACTATCGAAGCAGAGGCTACGTCCCCTCGTCGCCCTGCTTTGCGCCCGCGCCTTCTCCATCCAGTTTCGGCTGGTAGAGCTCGACTTCTCCCTTGACGATCATGAACGGTACCCGGCGCTCTTCGATCCACGGAAACTGCTCCCGGTACTTGTCGTACGTGTCGTTGGTGACGACCTTTGCACCGTGGTCCTCGGCCGTGCGCAGGACAAAGTAGTCGGCCTCCGTATCGGCGGGCGCCTGCCGCAAGCGCTGCTGGTCAAGCAGCGCCTCGAGCTGTTGCCGGTCGTCTACATCGTAGGGGAGGCTGGCGTCGATGACGATGATCGGGTTATAGCCCTGCGCCTCCAGCGCCTTGTGCATCAGCGTCAGGTTACCGACTTTTGGCTTCCCCTCATTGCTCTTTTCGCCGTAGGCGACATTTGCGCCGTCGACAATAATGATCTTACTCATCGCTCAACTCCGGGCGCCACTGCTCTTCGGGGAAGGCATCCTCAGGGTGAATACTTCGCACCTCAAGCGCCTGGCGCTCTTCCATAATCGACTGCGCCTCTTCGGCACGCGCAACGCTCGTTCGCACCAGCAACAGGATCTTGTCCTGGTGTAGGCCGGCGACAAAGGTATCGGCGTCCACCGGCGGGAGACCCAGCGAGGCCAGGTCGTCGGCCACGCTGCCGGCGCTGGGATGGTCCACGCCTTCTGGACGGCCGGGATAGGTAATGCCTTCGACGCCGCCGGCAGTAGTGTGCCGCTGGCTTGCCAGAGAGTCTTCGAGCGCTTCCTCCGCGCCTCGCTCTCCCTGTAGCTCGGCCGGGCCAAAGACCTTAAAGGCCACGAAGCCCTGCTCCTGCAAATCCTCCAGGGCGAGATTGAGATCCTGCTTGTCTTCAAATAGTCCACCTATAATCCGCATATGGTCTCTCCTTGGCTGTTCGTTCCACTCAACTTGGTCAGAAGGCGCCTCTGCATACAGCATCAGCGCACGCGTACGAGGAAAGTACGTATAGGAAAAGTTTATGGGGGCAGCCTCGGCGAACCATGTACCGGAGGACATGATCGGGGCATAAAGAGGATATATTTCTCATCCCGACGGGATGCGGCTCCGTTCAGTGCGCCGGTTGTTCTCTCTCAGGGTGTGGTTGGCGACTCCCACTGCTGCCGTTCGCCCCGTTCCCACGAAAGCGCTCGCCGGTCTGCACGCGCCACAGCGCTGCGTAGAGGCCGTTCGCCTCGACCAGCTCTTCGTGGCGCCCCTGCTCGTGAAGCTCGCCTTCGTCGAGGACGAAGATCCGGTTGGCATTGCGCACTGTGGAGAGGCGGTGGGCGATAACGATCGTGGTGCGGTCGACCACCAACCGCTCTAGAGAACGTTGGATCGCCGCCTCGGTCTCATTGTCGACGGCCGACGTCGCCTCGTCCAGAACCAGCACCGGCGGATCTTTGAGCACCGCGCGGGCGATGGAGATACGCTGGCGCTGACCGCCGCTCAGCTTTTGCCCGCGCTCGCCGACGATGGTGTCGTAGCCGTTGGGCAGGGACATAATAAAGTCGTGTGCCTCGGCCACTCTGGCCGCTTCGACGATCTCCTCCATGGTGGCCTCAAAGCTGCCGTAAGCGATATTTTCGCGCACGGTGCCATGGAAAAGGTACACATCCTGGCTCACAAAACCGATGGCGTCGCGGAGGTCGTCCAATTGCAGGGTACGCAGATCATGTCCATCGAGGCAGACCTGCCCTTCCTGCACATCATAAAAGCGCAGCAGCAGCTTGATGATCGTGCTCTTGCCGGCGCCGGTCGCCCCGACAATGGCTGCGGTCTGCCCGGCGGGCACGTGCAGGGTCAGGTTGCGGAGCACCGGGCGCTTGTCGCCGCGGTAGATAAAGGTGACGTCGTCGAAGAGCACCTCGCCGCGCACCTGCTCGGTGGGCAGCGACAGCGGTCCGCTGGTGATCTCCGGCTCAGTCTGCAGCAGGTCGAGCGCGCGGTGGGTAGAGGCCATTGCCCGCTGGTAGAGGTCGAGCGTATCGCCGAGCCGTGTAAGGGGCCAGAGCAGGCGCTGCGTCATAAAGACCAGCGTCGAATAGACGCCGACGTTCAACTCGCCGGCAATCACCTGGCGCCCACCAAGAAGCAGGATGGCGATAAAGCCGACCATGATCGCCATTCGAATGAGGGGGACAAACGCAGAACTGAGGTTGATCGCCTGGCGGTTCGTTTCGAGGTAGCGACCGCTCTCCTCGCGGATGCGCTCCGCCTCATACGCCTCGGCTGTGTAGCTCTTGACGGTGGCAATGCCGCTCAAGTTGTTGGAAAGCTGGCTGTTGAGCGCGCTGACCTGTTCGCGCACGGCGGCATAGCGGGGGGCAATCCGCTTCTGAAAACGAATCGAGCCCCAGATGATCAGCGGCATCGGCAGCAATGTCAGCCAGCCGATGGCCGGTGCTGCGCCGAGGAAGAGGCTGCCGACGACGATCACCGTCGTCAGAACCTGTAAAATCTGGTTGGCGCCAATGTCGAAAAAGCGCTCCAGCTGGTTGATGTCGTTGTTGAGGATGGCCATCAAGCCGCCCGTGCTGCGATCCTCAAAGTAGGCCAGCTCCAGATCCTGCACGTGGCGATAGGCGTCGACCCGCAGTTCATGCTGGAGCACCTGGGAGAGATTGCGCCAGCGGACTTGGTAGAGATATTGGAACGCCGACTCCAACGCCCAGGCGACGACTGTGAGGGCGACCAGAACCCAAAGCTGATCGGAGACATCGACAATGCCCAGCTCTCCGAGAAAAGAGTTTTCCTGGTTCGTCACGACGTCGAGGGCAAAGCCAATGAGGATAGGAGGAGCGAGATCGAAGAGCTTATTGAGAACGGAGTAGAGAGAGGCGAGCATAATCTCGCCCTGGTATCCGCTGGCATAATGCCACAGCCGTATCAGTGGATGCCGTTTCACATCATGCCGTTCCCCGTCATCCCGCTTCACATGTTCGTTCATTCACGTTCTCGCTTTCAACTACCAGAGTTTTCGAATAGAGGTGTCATTTTAGCGGCACGGATCGGCCGAGCCAATACACGATAAGAAAGATTGATGTTTCTCCTATGAGGCGCCGGGGGAGCCGCCGCTTCGCGCTTGGCTTTCCAGCAACAGCAAGAGGGGGATCGGGTAAATACCCGATCCCCCTCTCTTTAGGCTGGGAAATGGTCGTCGCGCCGTCAGCGACTGGGGTTAAGCATAACTCCGATCACCACGCCGGCAATGAACGCGCCAATGATGGCCAGCCACGGATACTCCTCGACCACGTACTCCATCTCTTCCGGAGCGCTCTCGCGTACCTGGCGATTATACTCGGCTGCTTTTTCTTCAGCGGTTGCGCGGGCGTCGTCTACACGTTCCTCAATCCGCTCCTGAGTCTCCTGGGCCCGTTCCTGGAGCTTGCTGCGCGCGCCGTCGACTTCATGCTCTACGTCAGAGATGAAGGCGTCGATCTCCTGTTCAGCCTGGCGGCGTGTATAGGCGTAACGCTCCTGCAGCTCCCCCGAAAGCTCGTCTCGTTTTCCGGCAATTCGCTTCAGATCGTTATCGGTCAGTCGGCCCCAGTGCTGCTTGACTTTCCCCTGTAATTGTTCCCACTTCGATTCGAGAATATCTTTTGTCATTGCTACACTCCTTTTGGCGCCTGATACTGCTACTGCCGAGAAGCGGCAGGCAGAAAGAGTCTTATCCTATCGTACATTGCCATACTGGATGGGACATGTATCCTGTTACAGAGAAAAGATATGATCGAAGATATATCCCGGCGCGTCACAAGGGTGCTTTCGCTTGTCGCCCTCATCAAAACAGGGGTCGCCACATTTGAACACCTCTTCCGCTCCTGCTTTACTGCTCCTTTATGCACATTCATTGAAAGTTGCCCCGCGATCAGGTAAGATTAATATCGAGTCGGCGTTGTCGATAGAGCAGGGGAATGGGAGCGCCACATATAGGTTAACAGGAGGAAAGTATGTCCGCCCGGTCCTATTCAGACACTCCCTGGGAAGATGATTCGGAACCACGCCGTCTACCCACGGTCCTCCGCTCCGGCGTGTCCAGGAGAATCTTCCAGAAGCCTTTACGCAACTACTTTATCGCCAGCATTCTGATACTGCTACTCCTCACGCTCTCCGGCGGCGTCGCGACGACAGCGCCGCAGGCCTCGCACATCCCTACCTTCAACATTGTGAGTGTAGTGGAGAACGAGTCGGTGACGGTGGAGACGCACAACTTCCCCGCCAACCGCGACTTCGTGGTGCGCATGGACCCCTTCGGCGACCGTGCTATCGACGGCACCCCCGTCGAGACGATCAACTCTGGCGACGGTGGCTCCTTCACCGCCACCTTCACGATTCCCGAAGCGCTAGAGGGGCTCAATCGCATCGCCATCCGCATGGACTCCCAGACCGGCGGCTTCTTCGCCTACAACTGGTTCTGGAACAACACCGCCACCGTTAGTGGCGACGACGGCGACGACGGCACTGGCGGCGAGGCGCCACCGCCCGATCCCGACTACACCGGCATCCCCACTTTTAGCATTGTCAGCGTCGTCGAGGACGAGTCGGTGACGGTGGAGACGCACAACTTCCCCGCCAATCGCGACTTCGTGGTGCGCATGGACCCCTTCGGCGACCGTGCCATCGACGGCACCCCCGTCGAGACGATCAACTCCGGCGAGGGTGGCTCCTTCACCGCCACCTTCACGATTCCCGAAGCGCTGGCGGGGCTCAATCGCATCGCCATCCGCATGGACTCCCAGACCGGCGGCTTCTTCGCCTACAACTGGTTCTGGAATAACACCACAGACTGAACCGGCGGCGCGCCGCAAGGCGGCGTCTGCGCCGAATGAGGGCTGGGACTCATATCCGGGCCTGGCGCTTCGTCATTTTGCTGGACCCGAGTCTTCGAGAGACAGGCGCGTCAATCCGCCGCCAGCAGCACGACCGGATCGCCGATCGAAAGTGTGCCCGACGCCGTTACCCGGGCATAGACGCGGGCGCGGCCCGGGTACTTTTTCTGGTGGACGCGGTTAAAGTAGCCGTCGCTGAAAGCGGGAGCAATATTACTGCAGGGGGTGGTATAGCTGGTAACGAGGATCTCCACCGAGTCGCCCAGCCGCAGCCGCCGTCCAGGCGTCACCTCCTCCCAGGCAATGCCGACGATCGTCACATTCTCGCCGATAGCGCCGGGATAGATGGGATGTCCTTCTCGCTGAAGCTCCAGAATGTGCTCGAGCGGAAAGAGACACAGCGCCCGTTCCGGCCCGCCGTGATGGCGGAGATCACGTTGCCGGTCGCCCGCCAGCCCCTCTGGCGAGACGGGGGCAGCGGCAACGGCAAGTTTCGGCACGCCGCCGTCCGAGCGATTGAGTTGGAAGATATGTCCGTGCAGCTCTCTATCCATTGACCGCTCTCCTCATTATGAAAGGTAAGGTATCGGCGGCTGGCTCATGGCGCCGCCTGCTCGATCACCTGGCTGAACGTCGCGAAGGGCTGCGCGCCGAAGAAGACGGTCCCGTTGACATCGAAGACCGGCTGCCCGAAAATGCCGCGCGCCCGGCGCTCCAGGTCCAGCTCCAGTACATGTTCCAGCGCTTCCTGGCTGTCGTAGCACTGCTCGAACGCCGCACGATCGGCACCGACGTCCACGGCGGCCTGCACGAAGTAGTCGCGGTTGGCGCGCCACAGCTCATTTTGGTTTTCAAAGAGATCGTGGTGCAGTGCCCAGAAAGCATCCATATCCTGGCGGGCCACACACTCGGCGGCCAGCGCCGAAAAAACGCTGGGGTCCCCGTGATTGAGAACGGGCCAGAAGACGATGCGCGCCTCGCCGGTCTCGACGTATGCTTCGATAACCTGGGGCTCTGTGCCTAACACGTAGGCACGGCAGTTCCCTCAGAGAAAGTCTGAGTAGTCGATAATCGTCACCGGCGCATCGGTTCGACCGAGGAAGTAGGCGCCATCCGCGGTGCGCCCGGCGGTGGCGACTGCTGCCTCCGTCGGGGCCGTCGTCGGCGTCGGCGACGCTGCAGCCGTGGTGGCGGTTGCAGAGGGTTCGGCATCGCCCACGGCCACAGTGGCGGTCGGCTCTGCCGGTAGAGGGGTATTCGCGGCCCCAGTCGGCGCAGCCGCGACAGCACTATCGGAGGTCGCCGTCGCCGACGGTCCCGGCTCCAGAACGTTGGCCGCATCTGGCGGCGCAGAAGGGTTGCAGGCCGCGATAACGGCGACAAGAAAGATGATGATCAGGATTCGCATGCGTTTGTCTTCTCCAAACCGGTCACGGACGCCGACGACGGCGCGCGCCTACACGCCGCGATCAGAGATTATAGCGCGCCCCGGCACATGAAATGTAGGCGCACTTACACCGTCAGTTTGCGGCTGATTGACTCGGCCGGTTTGCGGCCGGCGTGTACAGCAATTGTCCCAAACATGAACAGCCGGTAGTCGACGTCGACGAGCCCGGTATCGCGCATAATCTGGGCGAGATCCTCCGGCGTCCGGAACTGCTGCGTCGTGTCAGGAAGGTAGCGATAGGCCTCCCGCTCACCGGTGATCAGCCGGCCCAGTGTGGGGATGACGGTGTTGAGGTGCAGCCGGATCAAGGGGCGCAGGAGATTCTCTTTCGGCGGACTAGACTCCAGGACAACGACGCGCCCACCGGGCCGCGTGACCCGCATCTGCTCGGCAAAGGCACCGGCGACGTCGACGACGTTGCGCATCAGAAAGCCGGAGGTAACGGCGTCAAATGTATCGTCGGCAAAGGGCAGTACCAGTGTGTCGGCGGCTACCCACTGCAGCACCTGCCGTTCCGGATACGCCTGCCCGGCCTGCATCATCTCCAGCGTAAAGTCGCCGGCAACCGCCTGAATATCCGGCTGCTGGCGCACCGCTTCCCAGGCGATATCGCCGGTGCCGGTAGCAATGTCCAGCAGGCGCCCACTGCGGGGTAACTGGGCCTGCCGGATGACGGCGCGTCGCCAGCGAACGTCCTGCCCGAACGTCATCAGACGGTTCATCAGGTCATAACGACCGGCAATGCGGGCGAACATCGCCTGCACGTAGCGGGCGCGCTCGTCACCTTCTAAATGAGCCATAGTACCGTCTGTCCTGTCGTGGGGGCCGGCAGATCGAGCGCGTTCAGGCTTCCGTCGCCTCGTCTACTTCCTGCTCTCCGCTTTCGGCATCCGAACTACCGCCGGAATTACCGCCGTCGCTGCTCCCGTAGCTGAGGACTTCGCGCGCCTTGCTGGTCCCGGTGGGGGGGCCAATGATGCCTTCTTCCTCCATCACATCCATAATCCGCGAGGCGCGCGTGTAGCCGATGCGGAAGCGACGTTGCAGAAGTGATGTCGACGCCTTACCCAGGTCACGCACCAGCGCAATCGCCTCGGGCACCAGTTCGTCCTCGTACTCTTTCTCCTCCTCCTCTTCGATCAGATCTTCCCACAGCGGCTGCTGAGTCGGTGGAGGCAGCGTACTCGCCTCAGCCTCTTCCGCCTTCTCACGCGCTTCTGCCACCGTGACGCGATGGCGCCGGCGCGCCGCACGCCAGTAGTTGATGATACTCGTCAGCTCCTTATCGCTGACAAAGGCGCCCTGGAGTCGCAGGGGTGTGCCAGCGTCGGGACTCTGGAAGAGCATGTCACCCTGCCCGAGGAGGCGCTCGGCGCCGGTCGAGTCGAGGATAACCCGGCTGTCTGTGCCCGAGGCGACGGCAAAGGCGATGCGGGCGGGGAAGTTGGCCTTGATGAGGCCGGTCACAACGTCGACAGAGGGGCGCTGCGTCGCGATGACCATATGAATGCCGGTGGCGCGCGCCATCTGCGCCAGCCGCGTAACGCTGCGCTCCGTGTCTTCCGGCGAGACCATCATCAGATCGGCCAGCTCGTCAATAAAGATGACGATGTAGGGCATGTGCTTCTTGCCGGTCCCCGCAATCTTGCGGTTGTAATCGGCGATGTTGCGGGCGCCGATCTCGGCTAGCTTCTGATAACGCATGTCCATCTCGCGCAGCGCCCACTGCAACGTAGCGATGACCCGCTCCATGTCCACGACGACGGGAGCGACGAGGTGGGGAATGCCGTTATAGCCCGTCAGCTCCACCCGCTTGGGATCGACCATCACCATCCGAAGCTGCTCCGGCGTATTCTGCAGCAGCAAAGAGGCGATAACACCGTTGACGCAGACGCTCTTACCGGAGCCGGTGGCGCCGGCAATCAACAGGTGCGGCATCTTGGCCAGGTCTGCGGCGACGGCATGACCGGAGACATTCTGCCCGAGGGCAATCCGCAGCGGCGACCGGATACGCTGGAAAGCGGCTGTTTCCATCACGTCGCGCAGGTTGACGAGCGCCTTGTGCGTGTTGGGCACCTCCAGCCCCACGTATCCCTTACCCGGGACCGGTGCTTCCACCCGCACGGAGTGCGCGGCGAGGGCCAGCGCAATATCGTCGGCCAGACTGGCGATCTTACCGACCTTGACCTTGACCCGCTTGCCGCTACGGCGCTCCAGAAATTGCGGTTCGACGCCATATTGCGTCACCGTCGGCCCCTGGTTAATCTCGACGACCTTGGCCGGGGCGCCGAAGCTATCCAATGTATGTTCGATAATCTCCACCTGCTCACGAATGGCAGCGTTGCTCAACTCCTGTTCGCCGCCCGGCTCCAGCATTTCGTCCAGCTCGGGGAGTTCCCACATGATATCGCCGCTGCCGTTGTCGGCCACGACGAACGGCGCCGGCTCGACGTAACCATCGGCGGTCTTGTCCGCCTGCGACTCAGCTTTCTCTTCCGTGGAGCCGTTCGCGCGGGCGGTGGAAGGCTTTCTCTGTTCAGACGGCGTTGGGGGCGTCGCCGGTGTTTCGCCATCTAGCGCGGCCGCCGGCTGGGGCACGGTCGGGGTTGTGGGCGCCGCCTGGCGCACCGGCCGGTTGATCGGAATCTGGCGGTCATCTACAGCCACGCTCTGCCGCTGCGGGCGGCGCTCCCAGATCCAGCGCCCGGCTACCTGCACATCGTCGCGGCTGATCTCAAAGAGCAGAACGGAGGCGACGAGGCCCACTGCGGTCAGAAGTAAGATTGCCAGCGGGCGGCCGATCGTCTGGGCCAGGACCCAGGCAAAGACACCGCCCACATAGCCGCCCCCCGTCTGCGCCCGGGCAACGGACCAGACGTCGTGCATGCCATTATCAAGCACCACGCCCATTAACGAAGCGAAGGCTTCAAAGGTGAGGAACAGCATGAGCAGCCCGACCAGCCGCCAGCGCGGGAGCTGCGGCGCCTGCTCCATGCCCCACAGCACCAGGTAGAAGCCGATGGCGCCCAGAAAGAAGGGGACGGCGAGCCCGCCCCAGCCAAAGCCCTGCCACAACAGAGCGGCAAGCCACGAGGTGAGCTGGCCCTGATTAGGAGAAAGAAGGCTCAGGAGGAGGACGACGGTAAAGAAGACGAGGGCGATACCGCCGAGCAGCGCCTTCTGCCCGACGCTCAGGCTGAAGGAGGGTAGCAAGCGCTGAGAGAGCGGGCGCTGCTTGTTTGAGGACCGTTTACCCGACGAACGGCGCCGGCTACGCCTGCGCTTTGTGCCGCCCCGGGTACTTTTCTTCTTTTTTCGTGCCATAGCTCAAATGTTCCTGGCTGCATTATAACATGAATCCCGGTTAAGGAAAGACGCGCCCGGCGCGCTCCCGCGAGCGCACCCGGTTGCCGTTTCGGCGCCGGCTGTTTTAATAGCAGGCGTCCCGAAACAATGCGTTAAGGAGAGCGCTTGATGGAGTTTGATCGTGTAGGAGAAGTCCCCTTTTTCCGCTTCCGTAGCTTTGGCGCGGCGGAGAAACAACAGCACGCCGTCTTTACGCGCCACGGCGGAATCAGCCCCGCACCATTTGCCTCGCTCAACCTCAGCGTCAGTGTGCCGGATGAGAAGGGTAACGTCTACGCCAACCGCGTCCGCGCCTACCGCATCTATGGGCGCGACACCAACACTGTGGTTCACGCTCATCTGGTACATGGGGCAGCAGTGGCGCGCGTCACCCAGGCCAACAACGGCACCTGGATCCCGCACGTGGATGGCATCGTCACCGACGAGCCGGGCTGTGCACTGTCGATGAACTTCGCCGACTGCGCGCCGATCTTGATCTACGATCCCCAGGCGTACGCCATCGCCCTGGGCCACGCCGGCTGGCAGGGAGCAATCCGCGATCTACCTGGGGCCCTCGTGCGCGCCATGGAGCAGGAATTTGGAAGCGATCCCGCCACGCTCCTCGCGGCCGTCGGGCCCGCCATCGGCCCCTGCTGCTATGAAGTCGGAGAGCCCGTCATCTCCGCAGTGCATGAGGCGTTCCCCGACGGTGATGGGCTGCTCCACGACGTAGCCGGGCCGCGCCCGCACTTCGACCTGCCCGGCGCCAACCGCCGCAATCTCGAGCGGGCGGGGGTGCGTCAGATCGAGATGGCCGGCCTGTGCACCTCCTGCCGGTCCGACCTCTTCTTTT
>JAWVYW010000064.1:0-19196 GCA_033722535.1 Promineifilaceae bacterium (SeqCode) | reverse complement strand
GAGGTAGTGGGCCAGCGCGTGTACCTCCGGCGGCTGCGCCATCCCCGCCAGGACAAGGCTGCGGCCGCGATGGGCGCGGAGATCGGCGGCCACCGCTTCCGCCGCCCGCGCTTCCGCCGCGCGAAGGCGCGTCTCTGCCTCGGGCGGGAGGGCGACACCGAGATGGCGGGCGACGCTGTTTGCAAAGCGAAGTACGGCGGCCGGCCTCAGCGGCCAGTGGTGGTCGGCCATGCTCGTCGTCAGCGTGGGCGTCGGCGCCACGCTATAGAGGCGGTTGACGTCGCCGTCTACGCTCGGCAGCAGCCCGTCTGGGTCGACCATCCGGCGCTGGCTGAAGTCGCGCGTGTAGCGCAGACGGCCCGGGAAGCTGCCCAGGAAGTCGGCGTCGAGGCTGAGGATGACGTCGGCCCGGTCAAAGTCATACACCGCCTGGCGCGGGTGGCCGAAGGCGAGATAGGCGCCGAGATAGGCGTTGTCCCAGTTGACCGGCTCATACTGGCGCCAGACGGCCTGCGGGTAGCTTCCGAGGAGCTGTTCGAGCTGGCGGATCAGGGTGGGTGAAGTAACAGTGGGTGTGAGGATGCGCAGCCGGCTGTCCGTCGGGCCGCTTTCCCCGATCGCGTCGCGGAGCGCGCCCTCAAAGAGATCCCACGTGGCGCGCCGGCCGCGCAGGCGCACGTCGGTCGAGCGGTCGGGGTCGTAGAGGCTGAGGATGCTTGCCTGGGCGAAGGTGTCGCTGGCGCCGCGGCTGGCGGGATGGAGCAGGTTGCCCTCGACCCGCGTAGGCCGCCCCATGTGGCTCTCGGCGAGGATGCCGGTGGCGTAGCCGCCGAGCAGGTGGGCAGTGGCGTAATAGAGCGGTTCGCCAGGGGTTAGCTGTTCCGGCGCGTCGACATACGGCAGGATGCGCTCGCCCGGCGGGCCGACGCAGGCGGTGAGGCCGGCAAGGCCGAGGGAGGCGGCGGCCAGCTGCAGGAAGCGGCGGCGGCTGATGGGGTCGGCGAGCTGTTCGGCGCCGGCAGGGAATTCCCGCCGCACTGCCTCCTGGAACTCCTCAGTGGCGGCGAGCGCCTCCAGGCTGCGCCAGCTTTGTGGAGCGCCAGCCTGGGCCAGCCGCTCGCGCAGCGCCTGCCAGTCAATTCTTTTGCCTTGGCTCATCGTTGCGTCCTCGGCATGGTGGGGCAGACAGATGGGGCGCAAGTCGCCGATGTGCAAGGCCGCCAGGTTCCCGGCACTATGGAAGTACCAGGGCCCTCACGCGCGTCGCCGGTCACGGCAGAGATAGAACTCAGTAATGGCATAACGAACAGTCCGTCAAAATATCCAGGGGAATCTCATTCTCGCGAATCAGCTCCTCACCCTGCGCGCGCTGGTCGGGCGGGCGCTCGTAGAGCGGGTCAAAAACTGTTTCGCGCGGTTGCAGATAGGGCGCCGGATCGCGGTGACACTCGAGGCACCACTCCATCGTGAACGACTCCGCCGCATGCGTCACCTGCATCTCCTCGACCTGACCGTGGCAGTGCTCGCAGCCGACACCGGCGCTTAGGTGGGCGGCGTGGTTGAAGTGGGTCGATTCCGCCAGATCGTGGATGCGTACCCAGGGGATCGGCACGTCGTACTCCCAGCTGATGCGCACCGGCGCCAGCAGCGGCGACTCCGTCCACACCTGGCTGTGGCAGGTCATGCAGGTGTGGGTAGAGGGCATGCCGGCGAAGGCGCTCTCCTCGACTGAGTCGTGACAGTAGCGGCAGTCGATGCCCAGCCCACCGGCATGGACCTGATGGCTGAAGGCGACCGGCTGCTCGAGGACGGGGCCGCTGGCGGTGGTCAGGCCATCGCCAAGGGTGTAGAGGTAGGCGGCGATGTCGCGGGCATCCCGCTCGCTCACGCCCATATCGGGCATCAGAGTGTCGGGCTCGATCGCCTGCGGCTCCATCACCCAGCGGATGAGGTTGGGGGGGATGTTTGGCAGCGCGCCGGCAATGGTCTGGCGCTCCGACCAGTCGGTCAGCGGCGGGCCGACCTGCCCGTCGGCGCCCGGGATGCCGGGAATAACGTGGCAGGCGGGGCAGCCGTATTCTTCAATCGCCTCTTCTCCTGCGCCGGCGTCGCCGAGGGCGACTTCCCACATGTTGACCTCTTCAGCGCGCTCGGTGCAGGCGGTGAGCAGGAGCGCCACCACGAGGCCCAGTGCGAGCGGCAGGAGCAGAGAGCGAGCGGCCTTGATTGGGAGAAGGGAGAGCGCTGTGCGCTTCACGCTATCATCACCTCTGTCCATTTAAAGCCACCACCCCGGCGCCGACAGCCACTCGCAGGGCTCCAGGACGAGCAGAGCAATGATGAGGGAGATTGTCGCCACAATGAAGAGCAGGTTCAGGCTGGCGGCGAGCAAAGAGAGAAACTGCTCCACGTTCTCTTCTTCAACTGTACCGGCGGCGAGGGACCTGCGCTCCGGCGCGTGCGCCGCGCCGCGCAGCGCGCGCCAGTGGCGGTAGAGGCGCCGGGCGCGCACGAGGATCAAAGCCAGCGTCGCCAGCGAGAGCAGGATGACGAGCCAGATGAGGAGCGGCAGCCCGAACAGCGGGGCCAGGAGGATGCCGGTCTGGCAGGCGGCGGCAGCTACGAAGTAGACGATCATAAAGAGGACGCTGAAGAGGACCGGCCCGACGAGCACGCCGACGGTTAGCTCGCGGCGAGAAAGCGGTTGCAGCTGTGGGTGGCGCTCGGCGGGCGTGGTCACCGTCTCCTCCTCAGACCACGTATGGCGCGCCGTAGAGGACGCCCACGCTGATCAGCCAGAAAACGAAAAGGGCAAGCCAGAAGCGGCTGACGTTGACGGCGGCGATGTTGTCGAGCGGCGTGTAATGGCCCTGCCAGGCCCAGAACTGAAGGAAGAGATTCATCGCCAGCCCCACGACAAGCAGCAGCATCAGGTAGCCGCCGAGCGCCCAGAAGATGGAGGCGTAGCCGTTGGCCTGCCACCCGAAGGGCAGCGCGGCGAACTCCCACACGGCAAAGCCGAGCCCCACTGCGCCTATGGCAAAGGCGACGGCAAGCCCCAGGCGCAGGCGCCCGAGGTGGCCCCCCTGGACGCTGCGCTGCGCCCAGAAGGTCGCTGCCGCTGCCAGGGCGAGAAGGACGAGGGCGGGGAGGATGCGGGCGAATTGAGGGAAGGGGATACCCTGTGGGGGCCAGATCGGGTTTTCCAGGCGCAGGAAGAAGTAGCTGATGAGGAACATGCCGAGCGCATTCGCCAGCAGTAGTATGGCCAGCCCCATGCCCCACCTGGAGACGACGTGGCTGCCGTTGGGGCGCACCGGGATGTCGAACTCCTCCTCGAAGGCGCGCTCCTCGGCCGTGAGCGGCACCTTATCGGGCCAGTGCCAGCCGATAATACCCAGGACCATGATGGCAATGCCGATAGCGCTGAGCCAGTGGAAGGCAAAGATCTCCGAGCCGAAAATGGTGACGAGGCCAACGGCGGTGATCGGCGGCCAGATGGAGGGGCCGCTGAGGCCGATGATCTCCAGTGGACGGGCGTCGAGGAGCGACGTGGTGAGGGCGGCGCGCCAGCGAACGGGCCAGGTGGCGAGGGCGTCGAGCATCCGGGCGGTGCGCGCGTCGCCGTCGATCGCTTCAGGCGCTACGCCGCCAGCGGGCGTGGCGGCCGGCGCGGGCCCACTCCACTCAGGCTGCAACTCCTCCTGTTCCCACAGTGGATAGCGGCTACGGACGATGGGCAGGCGGGCGAAGCCATAGTTGATCGGCGGCGACCCGACGGCCCACTCTAGGCTGTCCGCGCCCCATGGATTGGCGGCGGCTTCTCTGGGGCGCCGTGAGCTGACAAAGATATTCACGAAGAAGAGCAGGACGCCGAGCGCGAGGAGGAAAGCACCAGCGGTGGAGATAAGGTTGAGTACGGTGAGATCAAGGCGCGGCTCGTAGGTGTAGACCCGGCGCGGCATGCCCAGCAGGCCGGAGATGTGCATGGGGAAGAAGGCGACGTTGAAGCCGATGAAGAGGAGCCAGAAGTGCCAGCGCCCCAGCCGCTCGTTGAAGAGCCAGCCAGTCACCTTGGGGACCCAGTAGTAGATGGCGGCAAAGATGGGAAAGACGACGCCGCCGATAAGAACGTAGTGGAAGTGGGCGACGACAAAGTAGCTGTCGTGAACCTGCCAGTCAAGGGGAATGGCGGCGACCATGATGCCGGTGATGCCGCCGAGGACGAAGATGATGATTCCCCCCACGGCGAAGAGGAATGGCGTCTTAAAGACGGGGCGGCCGGTGAAGATGGTGGTGATCCAGGCGGTGACCTGAATGCCGGCGGGAATGCCGATAACCATGCTGGCCGCGGCGAAGAAGGACATCGAGACCTGGGCCAACCCCACGGTGAACATATGGTGAACCCAGAGTGCGAAGCTGAGGAAGCCGGTGCCGACAAGGGCGGTGACGACGAGCGTGTGCCCGGCCATCGCCCGGCGCGAGAAGACGGGTATGATGGAGGAAATGATGCCGGCGGCGGGAATGAACTGGATGTAGACCTCGGGGTGGCCGAAGATCCAGAAGATGTGCTGCCAGAGAAGAACGCTTCCCCCCTCGCCGGGGACGAAAAATTTGGTGCCGATACGCCGGTCCAGCTCCAGCATGAGGCTGCCGACGATGAGCGCCACGAAGGCAAAGAGGATCGAAACGGCCATCACCAGAAAGGCCCAGGCGAAGAGCGGCATGCGGCTGAGCGTCATGCCGGGGGCGCGGAAGTGGAAGATGGCGATGACGATCTCCACCCCGGCGGCGATGGCGGCGACCTCGGCGACCCCCAGGGCCAGCAGCCAGTAGTCGAGGGCGAAGCCGGGGGAGTACTCCTCTCCGCTGAGCGGCGGGTAGGCAAACCACCCGGCGTCAGGAACGTCGCCGGTGATGAAGCTGAAATAAAAGAGGAGCCCCCCGAGGAGGAAGGTGTAGAAGCTGAACATCCCAAGGCGGGGAAAGGGCATCTCGCGGTTGCCGAGCATGATCGGCAGGAGGATGATCGCCAGCCCCTCCATCAGCGGCACGACGAAGAGGTACATCATCGTCGATCCGTGCATGGTAAAGAATTCGTTGTAGCGGTCGGCGGAGAGAAAGTTGTTTTCGGGGACGGCGAGCTGAGCGCGCATGAAGAGGGCGTTGATGCCGCCCAGGGTGAAAAAGAGAATCGCCGTGAGGACAATGCGTTTGCCGATGGCGTCGTTCTGAATCGCCATAAACCAGCCGATAAAGCCCGGCGGATCGGCCCACAGGGTCTCCAGCTTCTCCAATGGTCCAAGCTCGTCCCACGGCCGATCGGTGTGGACGTAACCAGGCAGTTCCTGTCTCGGCCCGGCTTTACGTG
This sequence comes from Promineifilaceae bacterium (SeqCode), assembly GCA_033722535.1. Taxonomy (GTDB): domain Bacteria; phylum Chloroflexota; class Anaerolineae; order Promineifilales; family Promineifilaceae; genus JAAYYY01. The sequence continues at coordinate 13,825 of JAWVYW010000064.1, read as the reverse complement.
GGGAGGTTGCGGTCATCGTCTCTCCTTAGGCAGCATCAGGCTACTCCAGCGTTTCCAGAAAGGTCAACAGCGCCTGCAGCTCCGGCCCGCTGAGGTTGGTCGGCGGCATAAGGTTTCCCGGCTTGATCGACTGCGGGTTGATAATCCAGCCGCCGAGGTTGCCGCGATTGTTCTCCAGCGTGGCCGCGGCCAGGGTGCGCCTGCTGGCGAGATGGGTGAGGTCGGGGCCGACGTCGCCGCTGCTGGGCGTGCCGGCGACGGTGTGGCAGGAGGCGCAGCCGGCGCGCTGGTAAATACGCCACCCGTCCAACGCGGCACCCTCCGCCGGGAGCAAGGCCGGCGTTTGCTGTTCCGCGACCCATGCCTCGAACTCTGCCTGGCCGTCCGCGACCACCAGGAACTGCATGTTGGCGTGTTGGACCCCGCAGAACTCGGCGCATTCGCCGTAGTAGACGCCCGGTGCGTCCGCTTCGATCCAGAAGGTCGTCACGTCGCCGGGGATCATGTCCAGCTTGCCGTGCAGCTCCGGCACCCAGAAGCTGTGGATGACGTCGGCTGCCGTCATATGGACGCGTACCGGCTGCCCCGCGGGGATATGAATCTCGTTCGCGGTGACAAAGCCCAGGTCGGGGTAGATGACCTCCCACCAGAACTGATGCCCGATGACCTCGACGGTCAGCGCTTCCGCCTCTTCCGGCTCCTGAAGGGCGGCGAGCGTATAGAGGGTCGCGCCGAGCATGGCGATCAGGATGATCCCGGGAATGACGGCGCCGAACCAGAAGACGGTGCGGCTGCCCTCTGCCGGGCGTGTGGCGTACGTGCTGCCGGAGCGGGGGCGAAAGAGGCCGACGAGGAGAAAAGCCATCACAAGCAGATAGACGACACCGCCGACGCCGCACATCAGCCACCAGAGATCGGCGATTCGGGCGGCGCCCGGCCCCTGGGGCGTCAGCATATTCGGGCTGCTGCAGCCGGCGAGGAGGAGCGCGAGCAGAGCCGGCAGGAGCCTCCGGACCAGCAGACGCCCGCTCGCACCCTGAGCGCGCGCCGAGCGCGGGGTGGGCTCTTGCTGACGGAGACGCTGTGACACGAGCAAAGCGGTCACCTCCTGTCTGACCGTCTGCTTTTCTGGAAGATTCTAAGAGTATACACAATCGCACCGATCGGGCACATGGTCATGACAGCCCCGTGTGGCCGCTCCAGCGTCACTGGATGAACAGGGTTACGAGCCAGCCGCCAGCAAGCCAGCCGAAAGCCAGCAAGGAAAGCCAGAAGAGGACCTTCTCTATGAGGCGCTCGTAGTCGCCCACGCTGAACTCTATCTTCTGAAACGCCAACCAGCCGAAGAGTGCACTGACGGCCAAAAAGAGCAGGTTGAAAAAGAGGGTGTAGTCGACCTCAAAATAGGTGCGCTCGGCAACGCTTTGCGCACTGCCACTGTCCGGTAAGAGGCCGAGGGCGGCAAAGCCATAGTGGAGAATGAGAGCGGCGGCAACGAGCACGACCAGAAAGACGCCCATGATGTAAAGTGCCATCTTCCAGCCATAGTACTTGGACTGAATGCGGAGTACCGGCAGGACGACGAGGTCGCTGAAGATAAAAGCCATGATACCTGCGAAGCTGACGCCATTGGCGAAGAGCACAGCCGCCAGGGGAATGTTACCCATGGACCCGATGAAGGTGAAAAAGGCGGCCACCGGTCCGATAAGCGAGTGAAGGAGGGCCTGCCAGAAAACAAGATCCCCGCTGCCGGAGCCGACAAAGAGCGTCTGGAAGAAGCTGCGTGGAACGAAGGCGGCGATGATACCCGCGATCGTAAAGCCGACGGCAACATCTTTCCATACCATCTGCCACTCCATGATGTACTGGCGGGCGACTTTGCGCCAGCCTTCTCTGCTTTTGATCAGCTCTTTCCAGTTCTGGTTTTCCTGTTCAGCCTCCTCGCTCTGCTCCTCGCGCGCCTTTTCACGCGCCTTCTGTACCAATTCGTCCGGACGTGTAACTTTGACGACAAGCCACATCAGAACGATCAGCAGTATGCCGCCGACGTATTCGCCGACGACGAATTGCCAGCCGAGAAAGATGGCGATGACGATGCCCAGCTCGATGACCAGGTTCGTGGAAGCGAGCAGAAAGGCGAGTGAGGGAATGAGCCTCGCGCCCTTAGCAAAGAGTGCGCGCGTCGAGGCCAGTGCAGCGAAGCTACAGGAGCTGGAGATGAAGCCAAAGAAAGTGCCCAGGACGACGCTCCTGGGACCGGTTTCGCCCATCGTTTCGCGCATGCGCTCGCGCGTCACAAAGACCGCAATCATGCTGCTGATCAAGTAGCCCAGACCAAATGCCCAGAAGGCGGTCCAGAAGAGGCCGACGCTGATTCTTGCTGCTTCATGCCACGTGTGGAAAAAATTGTTCACGATGCCGGGTAGAAGGATGTTGTCGATGAACGGATCTATTTGTCGCTCGGGAGCTCAGCTTACTGTATGGTCTTTATACAGTTTATCAAGAATAGCTCCCTTCCCACGACGAAAAATGTATCTCTTTTCTATCTTCTGGCGCTCGTCGCGGCCTCCGTGGCTCATTCTAAGCATTCACTCCGTGCTATAATCGCAGCGACTGAGCGTCGACAGAGCAGGAGAATCTGTGTGCCTTTTACCGTAGAAGATCTGATCCGGGACAACCCGCGCCCGCTGACGGTGCGCGCCGACGAAGGAATAAGCGAAGCGCTGCGGCGAATGATCGAGCACGACGTGAGCAAGCTGCCGGTGGTGGACGAGCGCTTCCGCCCGGAGGGGATGGTCACCAGCGAGTCGATTCTGCGCGCGCTGCACAATTTCGGCGTGCCGCTGGACGAACTGCGCATCTTCGACGCGATGGAGCGCGCCGAGCTCTTTCGTGAAGATACCGACCTTTTCGAGCTGCTCGACCGGATGCGCAACCTGGAGGCGGCGCTCATCGTGGACGGGCGCGGTCGGCTGGCGGGCATCGTCACCAACTACGACACCACCGCCTACTTTCGGCGGCGGGCAGAAGATCTGATGCTGGTCGAAGATATCGAAAGCATGCTCAAGGATTACATCGTCGCCGGCTTCACCGACGATACGGGGCAGGTGGACCACGCGCGCCTTGGCGAAGTGGTGCAGGAGGTTGCCGATTTCAACGCCCAGATGCACAAGCGCTTCGAAGGCGCGTTAAAGCATTACCTGGGCATCATGACGAGCAACGGCACGCTGCAGGCGCTGGAAGAGGAGGAGAGTGCAGCGAAAGGCGGCTTCGACCGGGGGATGGCGCGCGAAGTATTTGACGAGCACCTGGAGATTGAGCAGGGGACACCGTCCTTTGACGAACTCACCTTCTACAACTACATCCAGCTTCTGCTCTATGACGAGCTCTGGCCGCGCTACGAGCGGATCTTCGGGCTGGAGCGGGAAGCGCTGCGTAATCTGCTGGATGGCGTGCGCCACACGCGCAACGACCTCGCCCACTTCCGCGGCGACATCACGCCCCAGCAGCGCGACCAGCTCCGTTACTGCGCCGAGTGGCTGCGGCGCTACCAGACGGAGTTTGCCGGCGTGCTGGGCCCGGAGGAGGACGAAGCGGCATCTGCGGAGCGCGTTGGGCCTGGCCTCGACAGAGCGCCCCTGATGGAGGAGATTGGGCCGGGGGAGAGCCGCTACGCGCCGCTGGCGCTGTGGCTCCAGCAGCAGCCGCCGGAGACTGAGACCGTCACCCTCTCATTCGGTGAGGTGGAGGGGATCATCGACGGCGAGCTCCCGCGCTCCGCCTATCGCCACCGCTCCTGGTGGGCCAACGACCCCGCCAGCCAGGTCCAGGCGCAACAGTGGTTGGAAGTCGGCTGGCAGGTCGCTTCCATCAATATGTCGGCGCAGCGGGTGCGCTTCGGGCGCAGCCGCGAACAACAGCAGGCGTACAACGACTTCTTTGAAGTGCTGCTCTCCGAGCTGGCGCAGGTCGGTCTCGAAGCCGCTGGCCCGCCGACGGGCGTTCCGTGGCTGACGGTGCGCACGCTGGAGGACGGAGAAGGGGCGGTGGGCTTCTTCAACGTCGTCTTCGACCGCCAGAGTCGCTTCCGCGTGGAGCTCTACCTTGATCTGGGCGAGCGAGAGCGGACGAAAGCGCTCTTTGACCGGCTGCACGAGCGCGAGGACGTCCTGGAGGAGCGCGTGGGGACCGAACTGGAGTGGCAGCGGCTGAACGAGCACACGCCGGCGCGCATCGCCGTTAGCCGCGGCGGCAGCATTGGCGACGCCCCGGCGGCGCGCGAGCGGCTGCGGACGTGGGCGGTGGAGACGCTGGCGGCCCTCGTCGGCGCGCTGGAGGAGCCGGTGCGGGCGGAGCTCGCGGGCTGACGCCGCCCCTGCATCGCTGCCGTCGACCTCCCGCTAAGGTCCGGTTCCCCCTCCGCCTTTAGTCCCAGGTACGGAGTGCTCCTTGCGCGTATGCTCCCTCACATGGCAAACGACCTATCTTACATGTGCCGTGCATAGTCGAAGGTAAAACTAATGACTTGTCGCCCACTCTTTTTCCTTCTGTGGCTTGGACTGCTAACGACGCTACCGGCCTGCAGCATGATCATCACGCGGTCCGAGATCGTTACCGCAGAGCCGCTCACGCAACCCGTGATCGTCGAAGAAACGACCGTGGCGCCTGAGGAGTCTCCGGCTGCGCTCACGCCGGCAGCGGGCGATGGCGCACCACTCGCCGACGCCGATCCGTTCGCGGTAGCGCGGGAGATCGTCGAGCAGACGGCGCTGGCCGAGCGGGGCGGCTGGCGCGTCGTGCCGTGCGAGGGAGACGGCGCTTACTTTTGCATCGACGAGGGCGGGCAGACGATCGGCTACGCCGAGCTGTTGCTTTTTCCGTTGAGCGGCTATCCCGTCGACCACCCGCTCCAGCGGGCGCTCCCGCATCTGCCTGTGAGCGGGGCGCCCTATAGCGCGGAGCAGGCGGCGGAGGCGCGTGTGGCGCTCGCAGCGCTCGCCGGAGATTACCTGCAGAGTACTGCCTCCGACCGCGCCGCGACTTCCGCGGATGGCACCTTCTCCCCCCTCACGCCCGAGCCGGCGGCGCTTGGCGAACTGCCTGGACTCACCTTCGGCTTCGTCCATACGAGGCCAGGGGGAGAGGTCGTGGAGCGCTATCACGTTGTAGCCGCCTTCGACCAGCACTTCGTCTACTGGTTGATCGCCGCTTTCGATCCTGCGCATACCTCTACCTTTGATTCCGACGACGCCTTCACGCGCTTTGCGCCTTTATTCCGGGAGTTGGCCGCCGCCCTCGCCGTCCCGCACTCGTCGTAGCAGCAAGAGCGCAAACGGCACCCGCTGTGCAGCGTGCACAGCGGGTGCGTCGGCGATGAGTCAGCCGCGCATACGGCACTTCATGGAGTCCGGGATTATCAGATTTGTAGCGTCATCCCCGCCAGCCGCCGACGAAACGACGGCGGTCGTGAGCAGGATGATGAGCGTGAGGATGGCGTTGAGAACCAGCGGAGGCTTGTGTTCTTCGTGTAGTAATTAAAGAACAAGATCACCACCCCCACCGTGACGGTCGTCGATGCTTCTGCTACAATGCAGACAGTGTCAGCCTGGGGCATCCAGTGGTCGCGGGTGTCACCAGCAAAGTGGTGGGATAGTTATCTCGTGCTTGCCCTTTTCTTTCTCGGGCCTTTTCGAGCCGAAATAGACGGCGAGTCCCTCGTTCCTTTCCGCAGTAGCAAGGCGCAGGCGCTGCTGATCTACCTGACGGTGGAGCATGGGCAGCCTTCACCCGGGCCGGTCCGCCGTGAGATGCTCATGGAGCTTCTGTGGCCCGGCATGCCGGAGGCGTCGGCGCGCCAAAACCTGCGCCAGTCCCTCTACCTGCTCCGTCAGGAGCTCCCACCCGCCCCTGCCAGAGATGGCTCGGAGCCGGTTGCGTTGATAGTGGCCGACCGGCAGACGATTGCCATCAATCCCGAAGCGATCTACACCTCCGACCTGGCGGCGTTTAAGCAGCTGCTTGGCGACGGCACGATAGCAGCGCTGGAAGAGGCCGTCGCCCTCTACCGCGGGGATTTCCTCGAGGATTTCTACCTCGAAGACAGCAACGAGTTCGAGAACTGGGCCGCTGGCCATCGCGCTCACTGGCAGCGGCAGATGCTGCGAGCGTTGGAGACGCTGGCTGCACACTACCTTAACGCGGATGCGTACGCGCGGGCCGAGGAACATGCCCGGCGCCAGATCGCACTCGATCCGCTGCGAGAAGCTGCTCACCGACAGTTGATGGAGGCGCTGGCCCGCAGCGGCCGGCGCAGCGCGGCGATCGCCGCCTATGAACGTTGCCGCACGCTTCTGGAGTCAGAGCTGGATGTTGACCCCACCGCCGAAACAAAGATCCTCTATGAAAAGATAAGGGCTGACCTTGGGGAAGACGGGCCGGCGGTCGAGCGCCTCGTGCAGCACCCGGCTGTACTGAGCCACATTCACTCTCCTGCACGCGCACCTTCCTTGCCCCACGTTCTGACCCCCTTCTTCGGGCGCGACGAGGAGATGGCGCAGATCAAGCGCTGGTTGCAGGGGCCGGACAACCGGCTGGTTACGCTCGTCGGCCCCGGGGGCAGCGGCAAGACACGTCTGGCCATCGAGGCCGCGCGCGCGCTGGAGGGCGCCTTTGCGCATGGCGTCTATTTTGTCTCTCTCGCCGAAATCGACGACGAGCTGTTCGAAGCGACGCTCGCCAGCGCCCTCGGCGTGTCGCTGCCCCCTCTGGTGGCTCCCGAGAGACAACTCGTCTCCTTTCTGCAGAGCCGGGAGCTGCTGCTCATCGTCGACAATTTTGAACAGTCGGCCGCGCTCGCAATGCAGATGGCCGACTGGCTGCGGCTGGCCCCTGACCTTCGCGTGCTCGTCACTGCACGTGAGCCGTTAAGCGTCTATGGAGAATCTTTGTTGCGCATCGAGGGCTTGGACAGCGGTCCACCTGCTCCGGCGGCGGCGACAGGGGAGGCAGCAGTGGCGCTCTTTATCAACCGTGCGCGGCGCGTGAAGCCCGATCTTGCGCTGACTGGTGGGGATCGGCCGCACATCCTCAGGATCTGCCGTCTCCTGCAGGGGAACCCGCTGGCGATCGAATTGGTCGCCCCCTGGATACGGCTCTTGCCCCCCGAAGAGATCGAGCACCAGATCAGGCACAACCTCGACCTTTTCGCCGACAGCCCGCACGACCGGCCACCACGCCATCGCAGCCTCCGGGCCCTCTTTGACTACACCTGGAGCCGCCTCGACAGGCGCGAGAAGGGCCTCCTTCAGGAGCTGGCCGTCTTCAGGGGCGAGATAAGTCTCGATGCCGCCACTAAAGTAGGCGACATGACCCTGCCCACGCTGGCTATGCTCGTCGACAAGTCACTCTTGAGTGAGCGGGCGCCCAATCGTTATGAGATGCATGTACACTTGCGCCGGTACGCGCGTGAGCAACCGGAAGAAGAGCCGGCAAGGGTGGCGGCAGCAGCGCGCCGCCACGCCGCATACTTCGCCGACTACATTGGCCGACGGGCCGGCTCGCTGGAGGGCGCACGCGCGCTCTCGATGATTGAAGAGATCACTCAGGAAATCGACAACGTCCGCGCAGCGTGGCGGTGGATTTCCGCCCACCGAAACGGACTGCTTCTGTTCCAGATGACAGTACCCCTCCTCCTCTTCTACGAGATTCGCGGCTGGTATGCCGAGGGGCATGAACAGTTCAAGATGGCCTCGGATCGCTTTGCGAGCGGTGCTGCAGATAACAAAGACGATACGGAACGCCTGGTGGGAGCGTATCTGCTTGCGGTCTATGGCTGGTTCGCCCAACGCCTCGGCCACTATCACCGCACACAGGAGCTACTGGAAGAGAGCCTGCGCCTGGGTCGGGCACTGAGCGACCTGCGCCTGCAGGCGTTCGTCGTGAGCGCCCAGGCGCTCGTTGAGAGCCGTCTCGGCCATGTACGCGACGCAGAAAGGCGGGCCGCCGAGAGCGCCAGACTGGCCGAGAAGGTAGCGGATCCGATGGCCAGGGCATTTTCGCTGGTCAATGTCGGCTTTACAGAGCTCTTTCACGGTCGTTACCGGCGGGCGCTGGAGGTCTATCGGACAGCGCTGGAGGCCTTTCGGAGTTTCCATAACGACTACGGCGCCGCTATCTGCCTGGCTAATCTGGGCCATATCTCGATGCGCCTGGGAGAGTATGACGACGCTCTCGAAGCGTGCAAGTGGGCCCGGCAACTGTGCGAAGGCACAGGATATCAATTTGGCCTGGGAAACACGCTGCGCACATTGGCTGAGGCCTGGCTGGCGAAAGGCGACAGTGACCAGGCGGAGAGGTACGCGGTGCAGAGCCTGAAGCTTGCCGAGGAGATCGGCGACCGCGAGGGATACGGTTGGGCGGAGCTGGTCCTCGGGCGAGTGGCGGAGGCGCGGGGCGACCATGCGGCGGCGCAGCAGCTTTTCGTGCACAGCAGCGAACTTTTCCGTGAGCTCACCCAGACGCTGGGAATTGCCGAGGCTCTGGCGCGACTGGGGGAGCTCTCTCTGGGCCAGGGCGAGCACGGGCAGGCGGTGGAACAGATCCAGAAGGCATGGTCGCTGTACGAACGACTTGGCCACGACGAAGGCATGGCGCGGACAGCCGCTGCGCTGGGCGAAGCCTATTTGCAAAAAGGGGCAGGAGAAAAAGCAGCTGATCAGTTCCAGCTGGCGCTCACGCTGGCCCGTGACAGCGAGCTGCCACCGTTGAAAATCGCCGTTCTCGTCAAAAGTGCCCAGCTGCTGCTACCTGAACATCCCCTCAGTGCCAGCCGCTATCTCCGTCTCAGCGCGAGCCATCCGGCTACCGAGCAAACGCTGCGCGCGGAGTCACTCGCACGCCTGCGGGATTTGGGGGCTACGCTGCCTCGGATAGAAGTGGCAGCGTTCCCCGCCGCTGCCGCGGGGCTGGACGCCGAGATCAAGAGTCTGCTCCGGCGGATTAGCAATTAGTTCCGCGGGCAGCACTGGCCTCGCCGCCAGCCACACCGCCTCATATGTCCGGCTAACGCTCGCCTGGTATGATCGTGCTCACATACATACCCATACTCACTCAGTGGAGGCGATGATGGAAATGACCAGCCCAGAGCCTGATCCCGATATCGAGCCGCAACGAAGTCCCATGGTCCCGGGAGGGGCGCCCGGCCGCCGACCGGCGCCCTCAGATCCGTCTCAGCCGGCGTACCCGGGAGAGACCCCGCCGGGGACGCCGCTGAATCCCCCCGTGCCGGGCCCCGTTGAGCCGCCGTTGCCCGAGCCAGTGGAGCCACCACTGCCGGAGCCCCATCCCTCGCCGATGCCGCGCCGCCCGGTGCGACCAGAGCCGGAAGGGCCGGAGCCAGAACCACCGGCGCCCGGAGCGCCTGCCTGACACTTTTCAGCCGCCCGCGGCGTCAGGAGCCGCGCGAAGCCCCCATAACACTTATAGAGTGGGCCGTGTCCTCCTCCAAAAGTCGGAGGACCCGGCCCTGCATTTCCTTTATACTGCCCTTGAGGGTGCAAGAGCCACTTTATTCTCACGAGATGGAGGATCAATCATGGGCAGGCAACAGATGAAAGTCTGGCGGTTAGCAGGAATCTTTTTCGTACTCTCTCTGATGGTCCTGGGCAGCGTGCATTCTGCGCAGGCCAGCGGAGTGCGTACCAAGAGCGCATCCTATCTGAATGCAGACGCGACGGCCTCCGTCCGTTCTTACGGGCTGAACGTTCGCGCAGGTCCGGGGGTGGGCTACGAGCGCGTGGCTGTGCTGGCGCGCGGCAACGAAGTGACGTTGCTCGGCCGCAACGCGAACGCTACGTGGGCATACATTGAGACGAGTCGGGGCGTCAAGGGCTGGGTCTCCGCCCCGTACCTTAATTCTCCTGTCGCCATCAGCTCGCTGCCGGTCGTCGGCGTGACACCCACCCCATCTCCGTCTCCGGCAACAGGCGTCATCAATACGTACGCCCTGAACGTTCGTAACGGCCCGGGCGCCGGCTACGCCGTGCAGATCGCGCTGCCGCGCAACACGCAGCTCGCACTGCTCGGCCGCAACGCTGCCGGCACGTGGCTCCAGGTGCGCCGCCCCGGCGGCGCCATCGGCTGGGTCGACGCCTCCTACATCCACACCACGGCTAACATCTCCAATCTGCCGGTTGCCGGCGTTAGCGATCCGCCCGACCCCGACCCGGCGCCGGCGACGGGCATCATCAGCAGCTACGCGCTCAACGTCCGTAGCGGGCCGGGCGTGAGCTTTCGCGTGCTGACGGCGCAGCCGCGGGACACACAGCTCACTCTCCTCGGCCGCAACGCAGCCGGGTCGTGGCTGCGGGTGCGCTTGCCGGGCGGCCTGGAAGGTTGGGCCAGCGCCTACTATATCTCCACCTCGGCCAACATCTGGAACCTGCCCGTCGTCGGGGCGGGGCCCGCGCCGGCGGCGAGCGGACATGTGGCGACCGGCGCGCTGAACGTGCGCAATGGACCGGGAGTGGCCTACGGCGCTTTTACTGCCATTACCTGGGGCACGCAGGTGGACCTGCTGGGACGCGCCGCGGACAGTCTGTGGGTGCGGGTACGGCTGCCGGGCGGGCAGATCGGCTGGGTCAACAGCGCCTATCTGCGGATGAATGTGACCCTAGATAGCCTGCCGGTTATCAACCAATAAATCTCTTGCGCCGTTCCCACAACCCCATCTGACCGCTGTACGCTGCCCCGGGGCAGCGTACAGCGGTCGCTCAGGCAGTACGTGAGTACTGTCCGATTAAGTACCTCCGGTTCTCACGCCCCTTGCTAGTTTCTGCTAAAATCTCTCCTTTGCAGGTCGCGCGACGCGGTTTGTTTATTGTTGCCTGCCTGCATGATGAAAGAGGAAAGGAACGATAACTTGAAAGCATCTCTCGAGACGGCTGGTAGCACGGCACAGATGGCTTCCCGCCGGAAATCGAATCAACAACACGAAACCTGGCCGGGCGATCCCTATCCGCTCGGCGCGTCGTGGGATGGGCAGGGGGTAAACTTCGCCCTCTTTTCACGCGGGGCGAGCGCCGTCGAGCTGTGCCTCTTTGACGAAGCAGGTAGCGAGAGGGCGCGGCTGAAGTTGCCGGAGCGGAACAACGAGATCTGGCACGGCTACCTGCCCGGGCTGAGCCCGGGGCAGCGGTATGGCTACCGCGTCCACGGTCCCTACGAGCCGGAACACGGATTACGCTTTAATCCCAATAAGCTGCTACTCGATCCCTATGCCAAGGCCATCAACGGTAACCTTCAGTGGCACGATGCCCTCTTCGGCTACCTCATTGGCGACGATGCGAAAGATCTCTCCTTTAACGATCAGGACAGCGCCCCCTATACGCCCAAAGCCGTCGTCGTCGATCCCACCTATGATTGGGAGGGCGATACGCCACCCAACATCCCCTTTCACAAGAGCGTGATTTATGAGGCCCACGTGCGCGGGCTCACCGAGCGCCATCCAGAGCTGCCCCAGGCGCTGCGCGGCACCTACGCCGGCATGGCGCACCCGGTCATCATCGACTATCTCCAGCAACTGGGCGTGACGGCGGTAGAGCTGATGCCCGTCCACCACTTTATCAGCCAGCGTCACCTGGTCGAGAAGGGGCTGTGCAACTACTGGGGCTACGACACGATCGGCTTCTTCGCCCCCCATGCCGCCTACGCCAGCCGCGGCAGCGCCGGCCAACAGGTGGCGGAGTTCAAGGATATGGTTAAGGCGCTGCACCGCGGCGGCATCGAGGTCATCCTGGACGTCGTCTACAACCATACCGCCGAAGGCAACCAGATGGGCCCGACGCTCAGCTTCCGGGGCATCGACAATGCTGCTTACTACCGGCTGGTGGACGACCGACGCTACTACATGGATTATACGGGCACTGGCAACACCCTCAATATGATGGAGCCGCACGTCTTACAGCTGATCATGGACAGCCTGCGCTACTGGATTACGGAGATGCACGTCGACGGCTTCCGCTTCGACCTCGCAGCGGCACTGGCGCGGGAGCTGCACGACGTGGATCAGCTCGGCGCCTTCTTCGACATCATTCACCAGGACCCGATCATTTCCCAGGCGAAGCTGATCGCCGAGCCGTGGGACGTGGGCGAAGGGGGCTATATGGTCGGCAAGTTCCCGCCGGGGTGGGCGGAGTGGAACGGCAAATACCGCGACTGCGTGCGCGACTATTGGCGCGGCGAGCCGGGCACCCTCTCTGAGTTCGCCTATCGCTTCACCGGCAGCTCCGACCTCTACAGCGTGAGCGGACGGCAACCGACCGCGAGCGTTAACTTTGTCACCGCCCACGATGGCTTTACGCTCACCGACCTCGTCAGCTACAACCATAAGCGTAACGAGGCGAACCAGGAAGGGAACCGCGACGGCGAAGCGCACAACCGCTCCTGGAACTGCGGTGCCGAAGGCCCGACAGATGACCCCCAGGTTCTGCGCCTGCGCGCGCGCCAGCAGCGCAATTTCCTCGCCACGCTGATGCTCAGCCAGGGCGTGCCGATGCTCCTCTTTGGGGACGAGGCGGGACGCACCCAGCACGGCAACAACAACCCCTACTGCCAGGACAACGGGATCTCGTGGTTCGACTGGCGCGACGTCGACGCGCGCCTGCTGGCCTTCACGAGAAAGTTGATCCGCCTGCGCCGCGAGCACCCCGTCTTTCGCCAGCGGCGCTGGTTCAACGAATTCGCGGTGCCGGGCATGGACGAAGAGGAGATCGCGTGGTTTACGCCGGAGGGGGAGGAGATGACGGAGGAAAATTGGGAGACCGGCTATGCCCGCTCGTTAGCGATTTTCCTCAACGGCGAGGGGATCCAGAGCCGCGACCGGCAGGGACGGCGGATCGTGGACGACAGCTTCCTCCTCCTGTTCAATGCCCATGACGGGCCGCTGGCGTTCGCCGTGCCGGCAGGTGTGGGAAGCGGAAGCTGGGTGAAGGTACTGGATACGGCGGAGGCGAGTGCGGCGCCTCTGATGGCCAGCGTGCCGCCTCTGATGGAGAGGGCGCCATCTCGGGTCCTGAGTTCGTCCCCTGTTACGGTGGTTCCGCCCCCGCTACCGGCACCTGCGCCACCGGCGGAGGCAACTGCGCCCGCCGCGGCGAACGGGCAGGCAGCCGCTCAACACGCAGAAAACGGTCAGCTGCCCGACGACGCAGCAGTGGAGGCCGGCGACGTGGTGACCCTCGTCGGCCACTCACTGGTGGTGCTGCGTGATGCCGGCTGAACGCCGCGCCAGCTACCGGGTTCAGCTGAACCCAGAGCACTTCACGCTGGGGGAGGCGGCGCGGCTGGCGGATTATTTGGCGGCGCTGCGGGTAAGCCACCTCTATAGCTCGCCGGTGCTGGAGGCGGCGGCAGGGAGCCAGCACGGCTACGACGTCGTAAACCCGTATGGAGTCAGCCGCAGCCTCGGCGGCGAACAAGGGTGGCGGCGTCTGCAGCAGGCACTCTCGCACCACAGCCTGGCGCTGCTACTGGACATCGTGCCCAACCACATGGCGATCACCGCCAAGAATCCCTGGTGGTGGGCGGTGCTGGAGAACGGGCAGGCCAGCCGCTACGCCAGCTACTTTGACGTCGATTGGGATCCGCCGGAGGCGCGGAACCGGCGCCAGATCGTGCTGCCTGTTTTGGGCGATCACTATGGGCGCGTTCTGGAAGCGGGCGAGCTGGGGCTGAACTTTGACGGCAAAGCGTTTACGATTTCCTACTACGATAAGCGCTTTCCGGTGGACCCTGCCTCTCTGGGCCCGCTCCTTGCGCGAGCGGCTGG